>DYDL01000325.1 GCA_020717925.1 Desulfocapsa sp. | reverse complement strand
ATCATCAGCCGTCTTCTTCACCGAAATGAAGAGGATGCAACCCTGGAAAACGAGCTCACCCGACTTGCCGCGCGATCCTTTCGCAAACCGGACGGGAGAGCTGTAACCTTTTCACCGGAGACCCTGCGAAAATGGCTGTACCGCTACCGACACGGCGGTCTTCCGGCCCTTGAGGACGCGCCGAGGAAGAATATAGGCAGTCACAACTCTGTCCCTAAAGAGCTCGAAGACCGCCTTTTCGAGTTACGCGGAGAGCATCCGCGATGGACTTTGGCCCGTCTTCTCAGTCAACTGATCAATGAGAAGCTTTGGGATATGGTAAATCCGTCTCGCGCCACCCTTTACCGCTTCGCGGCTACTGCAAATCTGCACCGTGATCCGCATCTTTGTGTCGACCCGCCGGCAAGGGCCTTTGCCCATCAGGATTTCGGCCAGCTCTGGACCGCCGATTTCCTCCATGGCCCGAAGATCAGGGTTAAAGGCCAGAAACGTAAGACCTACCTGCATGCCATCATCGACGATGCCACCCGCTATGTAGTCCATGCCGGTTTCTTCTTCGCCGAGGACACCGAGGTGATGATGCAGGAGTTCATGGCCGCCGTTAAAATCCACGGCAAGCCGATCCGTTTTTACACCGACAACGGCGCCTGTTATGCCAGCCACCATCTGAAATTTGTTTGTGCCACCCTCGGTATCCATCTTATCCATACCCCACCGGGGAAACCCCGCGGCCGTGGCAAGGTCGAAAGGTTTTTCCGCCGGGTTCGTGACCAGTTCCTCGACGGCGAGACGCCCGTCGCCCATACCCTCGGCGCTATCAACATCGCTTTGCAGAAATGGCTCGCCCTCTATCACAAATCCGTACACACATCGCTTGGCGTCTCCCCTTTGCAGCAACGGCTCAGTCGGCCGAGCGTTTGCAAAATGCTGCCGGAGACCATCGATATCGAACCATTATTCCGCATGAAACGCCGCTGCCGGGTCTATCTCAACAGCACTATCCGCATAAAGAAATGTAGCTATGAGGTGATTGATGCCCTCCCCGGTGAAAGGATCGATGTCTGGTTCACGCCCTGGGATTTAAGCCAAGTCTGGTACGGCCCCGAGATGAAACCGGCTAAACCGGTCGATCGCCACCAAAACGCCCAAAAAACAAGGAGCTGATATGTCTCGTTTTACTGAAATTCCCGGGAAATTGCCCATGGGTGATTTTTTCGGCTGGAAGCACCACCCCTTTGCCGACACCTATGGACAAAGGCATCTCTTTCTGCCTGATCGCGACAATAAACACAAAGAAACCATCAAACGATTACTGCATACCGGCAAAAGCCTGGCCCTCTGCGGTCCTTCGGGATCGGGCAAGACTACCCTCATCCATGCCCTGATCCATGAACTCGACAAAAACGCCTACCGTTCCGTCCTCATCCCCTATGCCGGGCATTCCAGAAACGGCATAACCCGCATCCTCGCCGAAGCACTCGGAGTCGAGACCAAAGGTCGCGGAGTTCCCCTCATTGCCAGGACCCAGCAACATATCGAAGCTATGATCGACGGCGCCAATCCTCGTCATCCGGTAATCGTCGTCGACGATGCCCAGAGGCTCGAAAACGACTCCCTCTGGGACCTCTGCTCTCTCCTTTTTCAAACGGCCAAGCCGACTGCTGCCGCTTCCCTTCTGCTTGTCGGCGATGAAACTCTGGCCAAAAGACTGGATCTCCATATCCTGGCCCCAATTCGTTCACGGCTCACCGGCATCATCAAAACCCAGTTTATGAACGAGAACGAAACCCGGTTGTTTATCGAGCATCGCCTGAAAAACGCCGATGCTTCTCCAGTGCTTTTTGACAAAGATGCCGTAGAAATCATTGCCACTTTCACCAGGGGTAACCGCCGCACCCTCATGAATACCGCAACAATGGCTCTTGAAGAAGCATACTATCTCGAAGAAAAAACCATCTCCGCCAGTACCTTCTACAACTCGGAATGGTTCAACGAATCCGAGTGAAACGGAGGCGGCCGCGAGGGGACTCCGCCGCCAAGGGATAACTCGGTGCGGTAGGCTGCTGTCTACACACAACAACAGCCGGTTGGAGTCATCCGACCGGCTGCCTTTTTTTCTATTGGCTGGCAAGGTTTCTTGAGATAATTAATGGATTTGTCAGTGAGAA
>DYDL01000093.1:9442-12179 GCA_020717925.1 Desulfocapsa sp. | reverse complement strand
CTCCAAGGCGGTGGTCACCGGCGACATCACCCAGATCGACCTGCCCGACTACCGCCACTCCGGGCTGGTCGGGGCGATCAAGATTCTGCACAAGGTCAAGGGGCTCTCCTTCAACTATTTTACCGACGTCGATGTGGTGCGCCATCCCTTGGTACAGCAGATCATCCGGGCGTACGACCAGCCAAAGACCAAGGACGCGGGCTGATGGGTGTCCTGATCGCCCAGGATCTAGAGCCATACAGCCCGACGCTGTCCGTGGCCGCAATCCGGCGCGAGGCGGAGATTCTCCTGCGCCTCTGCGGGGTGGCGGAGCGGGAGTTGAGCCTGCTCTTCACCTCGGATGGCCGGATCGCCGAACTGAACCGCACCTGGCGCAACAAGCCAGGCCCCACCAATGTCCTCGCCTTTCCCATGGCGGACGAAGATAGCCAGGAATGCGAGGCCATGCTGGGCGACGTCATCATCTCGCTCGACACCGCGGCCCGGGAGGCGGCGGTTGACAACATCACCCTGCACCAGCGGGTGACCTTCCTGCTGATCCACGGGCTGGTGCATCTGCTGGGATACGACCACGAGCGCTCGGACCAGGAACTGGCACGCATGGAGGCCGAGGAGCAGCGGCTCCTGGCCGCATTACAGAGGGAAAAAAGGAGAGGGAAAATGGTGCGGTTGGCGGTGAACGTGGATCATATGGCAACCTTGAGGCAGGCGCGCGGCGGCGTTGAGCCCGATCCGGTGCAGGCGGCCGGCATCTGTGAACTGGCCGGCGCCGTCGGCATTGTCGTCCATCTGCGGGAGGACCGCCGCCATATCCAGGACCGCGACGTCATCCTGCTGCGCCAGACCGTCAAAACCAAGCTCAACCTGGAGATGGCGGCCAGTGCCGAGATCATCGCCATCGCCCTGAAACTTTTGCCCGACATGGTTACCCTGGTGCCGGAAAAACGCCAGGAACTGACCACCGAGGGCGGGCTCAACGTGGCCGGTCAAAAGAAAAAGCTGGCCAGCGTGGTGGCGAAGATGAGCAAGGCGGGCATACCGGTGAGCATGTTCGTGGACCCTGACCCCAGACAGATCCTGGCCGCGCGTGAGATCGGCGCCACCTTTGTCGAGATCCACACCGGCCGCTACTGCGACGCCAAAACCACGGCGGACCGCGAGCACGAATTCGACCTGATCGCCCAGGCCGCCACCACAGCCTTTGAGGCCGGGCTGCGGGTCTGCGCCGGCCACGGCCTCAATTATCTTAACACCGGTGCGGTGGCCAACCTGGGCACCATCGAGGAACTCTCCATCGGCCACGCCATCATGGCCCGCGCCATCCTGGTCGGGCTCGACCAGGCGGTGCGGGAGATGCTGGCCCTGTTAGGGTAGGTTGGGTTAGCGAAGCGTAACCCAACAATCTTACATGTTGGGTTACGCCCTAACGGGCTAACCCAACCTACCACTTCAACCTTCAGCCTTGGGCCTTGAGCCTTGAGCTCTTTACTCCCCGCCCAGGCTCTGGAAGGCGTTCTCGTACACCTCGATGACCTCGTCCAGGGTGGGCTTGCGCGGGTTGTTCTCCACCGGCCGGGTCACGGTGAGGGCGATTCTGGCCATCTCCGGGATCTTGGCTGGCGGGATATCCAGCTCGTCCAGACTGAAGGGGATACCCACATCACTGTTCAACGAGAACAGTCCGTCCACCACGCTGGCCGCCGCCTCGCGCGTCGACATCCCATCCTCGGCATGGCCCATGATCTCGGCCACCACCGCGTACTTGGCTGGATTGCCGATGAGGTTGTACTCCACCACATAGGGCAGCAGCACGGCGTTGGCCAACCCATGCGGGATGCCAAACATGCCGCCCAGCGGATAGGCCATGGCGTGCACCAGGCCGACCCCGGCGGTGGCCAGCGCCTTGCCGCCAAGAAGGCTGCCCATAAGCATGTTGGCCCGGGCCTCCAAATTATTACCGTTGGCATAGGCCAGGGGCAGATTTTCGCTGATCAACTCGATGGCCTGCAGGGCGTACATGTCGGAGAGCGGGTGGGCCTGGGTGGAGACAAAGGCCTCGATGGCGTGCGTCAGGGCGTCAATGCCGGTGGTGGCAGTGATCTGGGGTGGCATGCTGACGGTCAGGGCCGGGTCGAGGATGGCGACGTCGGGATAAAGGGGATCGCCGTTCATGCCGCCCTTGGAGTTGGTTTTCTCGTTAATGAACACGGCGGTGAAGGTCACCTCGGCGCCGGTGCCGGCCGTGGTCGGGATCATGATTTTGGGCAGGCCGGGTTTCTTGATCTTGCCCAGCCCGAGGTAATCCTCGGCCTTGCCGCCGTTGGTGAGCAGGATGCTGATCGCCTTGGCCACGTCCATGGCCGAGCCGCCGCCCATGCCGACCACGCAGTCGGCCCCACCCTTTTTGGCCAGTTTAGCGCCCTTGTCGGCCAGGGTAAGTCCCGGTTCAGGGGTCACCTGATCGTAGACGATAAAGGGCAGACCAGCCGCCTTGAGGGGCGCGGTAACCTGCTCAACCAGGCCCGCCTTGACCAGGCCCGGATCGACCACGACAAAGACCTTGCTGCCGCCAAGCCCCCGCACAACCTCCGGCAGCCCCTGCACCGCGCCCACGCCGAACCGAAGGGCGGTCGGCTGAATGATGGAAAAAGATGGAATGCTCATAAGACACGTCCTTTTTTTTGCTTGAAAACCCGGTCGCCCATGCTACCTTCAACACTGCTCGATAATACGCAGC
>DYDL01000093.1:0-9030 GCA_020717925.1 Desulfocapsa sp. | reverse complement strand
GCCCGCGGTGGACTGGCTGTCATCAACCGTGCGCCAGGTCGGAGAGCGTTTTGTTGGCGGCCGATTGGACCTGCCGGCCATCCAGCAGTCGGCCCTGCGCTTTGCCCGCACCCGCAAACCGGCTTACAAGCGGGAAATCTTTCGCGCCCTGCAGGCGGCCCAGGAGCGGGCCGCGCGCCAGAACGCCAGTCTAGAGGATTGACATGGATTACGCACAGGGCACAGTGGGCCGCGTCTTTGCGGTGCGCTTTGATCACCACGACGACTTTCTGACAGAACTGCACACCCTGATCAAAAAGGAAAACATCCGTAGCGGCTGGTTCCATGTCCTCGGCGGCTTGCTACAAGCCGGAGTGGTTACCGGCCCCAAGGAACCAGTGATGCCACCCGACCCGGTATGGCGCGAAATGAATGGGGCCAACGAGGTGCTGGGCTTCGGCACCATCTTCTGGGACCAGAAGGAACCCAAGATCCATCTGCACGCCGCCCTCGGGCACCACGGAGTCACAGTGACAGGTTGCGTGCGCCAGGGTACTTCCACCTACCTTGTTCTGGAGGCTTTCATCGTCGAAATCACCGGCCTGGCGGCGCACCGCCCCTGGTTTGCGGCCGGGGGCTTCAACCGCCTGACCTTTGAGTCCGGAAACACCGGCATGCCTGACATGACAGGATGAAATTTCTATTGACAGATAATACCCCTTTGCACCATAATCCTTTCAATGGTTCTCTTGGAAAGCAAGGGAGCAAGCGCCAATCTCACTCATAACGCAGAGAAGGAGATACCAGAATGGCCGGCAAGACTAAACCACAGACCAAGACCAGCGCTCCAACCACCAAGAAGGCCGCCACTCCCGCCAAGAAGGCGTCCAGCCCCGCCGCGGCGACAAGCAACGGAGCCACGGAGTTCGTGCTGTTAGCGCCCAATGCCCAGGAGGTCTTCGTGGTCGGTGAATTCGATGGCTGGGATACGCACAAGAACCGAATGCGCCGTTTCAAGGACGGCGTGTGGAAGAAAAAAATAAACCTGCCGGCCGGAAGCTACGAGTACCGCTTCCGCGTGGACAACGACTGGCAGTCCGACCCCAATTGCGCGGAGCAGCGCTGCAACCCCTTTGGCACCAAAAACTCCGTGGTCACAGTGGGCGGCTGAAGTCATCACGCCCAGTAGCGGCCCGGCAAGCAGTGCACGCCGGGCGTAATAAAAAACCGGGATTCGGCCAAGCCGAATCCCGGTTTTTTACGTCTGCAGAGATCCAGACGAACTGCCGCTACGCCTCCGCCGGAATAATCTTCACCAGCTTATCGCCCAGCTTCACGGCATCGCCCACCCCGGCATGCAGCGAGGCCACCTTGCCGGCAACCACGGCGTTCACCGGGGTCTGCATCTTCATGGCCTCAAGGATCACCAGCCGGTCACCCGCCGCCACTTCCGCCCCCACCTCCACACTCACCTCGCAGACATTGGCGCCGAAAGGCGCCCGCATATCGCCGGCCAGAGCCAGTTCTGCCACCTCTTCCTTGGTGATCCGCGGCGCCTTGGCCGCGGCGCCCTCGGCCGCCTTTTCCTGGAAACGGAAGACCCGTTCGTGGTGGTCGACATTAAGGTAAACGGTCCACTCACCCTTGAGGTCACGTTCCTTGGGGCCGACCTCGATGACATGCTCCTTGCCTTCGTGATCGCGGAAGGTAAGGGTCTCACCGAGCCGGAAACCGCCCTGGCGGAAGAAGATGGCCGGCGGCAGCACGTAGACCTTGCCGAACTTCTCCTCGAACTTGAAGAATTCCACCGCATCGTTGGGATGCTGCAGATAGATGACCAACTGCTGCTCCGTAGGGGTGAAACCCAGCCGCTTGGCCAGGGTTTCGCGCTCCCGGTCAATGTCCATGTCCTCGATGCGGTCCATGCCGCCCTCATCGGCCAGGAGCTTTTGCCAGTCCGTGCCGAAGACCTTTTCGTATATCCAGTCGGGCGGCTGATAGAAGGGGAAGGGGCCGTACTTGCCGAGCAGCAGGTTTTTGAGGTCGCCGGTGGCATTACCGTAGCGGTCACCGCCCTGGACGTTGTTAACCGCCGTAGTCCAAAGGATCTGGGAACCGGGGGTGACACTCCAATAGTTGCCCAGTTCCTTTTGCACCTTGGGCAATTCATCGTGAAGAATGGCCGGCATCTTATCGAGGAATTTACCCTTCACCGCCTGCTCGAAAGAACTGCCCATGGCGCCGCCCGGCAGCTTATGGATCTGCACGGTGGGCGAGAAGCCCTTGAACTGGGACTCGAAATATTCGTAATAGGGCCGCTCGTTGCGCAGCACCTCCGAGGTTTCAATGATGGCCGCCTCGTCGACGCCCGGCGCCTCATGCCCATACTCTCGTAAAGCCTGCACCACCGAAAGCAGCGGCGGCGGGCCGTAGTAGCCGGTAAAGGCATGGTCCGAGGCATCGACGATCTTGGCGCCCGCCTGCACCGCGGCCGTGATGCGGCCGAGATCGTTACCATCGGTGTTGTGGCCGTGATAGTGGATGACCATGTCCGGATACTTCTGCTGGATGGCGTTCACCAGATCGCCAATGCGCTTCGGGGTGCCGAGGCCACCGTGATTCTTGATGCAGAGCAGGATGTCGGGACCGGTCACGTCCAGCAGTTCGCCCACCTTGCGCACGTAAAACTCATCGGTATGCTCAGGCCCGGTGGAAAAGCAGATGGAGGGCTCCAGGATCTTGCCGGCCGCCTGCACCTCCTCGAACACGGCGAGCATGTTGGGGATGTGATTCATGAAGTCGAATACCCGCCAGACATCCACATACTTGGCAAACTCGCGCACCGTTTTGCGGATGACGTTCTGCGGATAGGGACGGTAGCCGAACAGATTGACCCCGCGACACAGGGTCTGGAACATGGTGTTCGGCATCTTCTCCCGCAGTAGTTCCAACTTCAGGAAGGGGTCAACCTGTTTGCGCAGGATATCCACGTGGATGGAGGCGCCACCGGTGATCTCCAGTGAGAAATAAGCCGCCCGCTCCCTGGGCCCCGCGGCCAGCAGATCGGTATGCAGCAGGATGCGGTTCTTGAAGTCGGACTGGGACAGGTCACGGGCGGTGTTGGTGAGGAAATAGCCCTTGGTGCCGCGCATGATGGCCAGCACCTCGCTGATATGCATGCCAGGTACGATACGTTTCATGTCAATGCTCTCGCTTTCCTTGGTTTCCGACCGGCTCCGCCCGTGGCGCTAAACGCCTGAGCGACTCCGGCTATCCTTGCCTAAATGGCGTATGGATTCTCTTTGCGGAAATGAATCTCGGCAATGAGATTGGCCAGTTTTTCCCCCTCGGTACTGGACTCCTCGTACTCCAGCAGATGCGGGTGCGTTTCCAAAAAGGAGGTATTAAAATCGCCCTCCTGGAAGGTGGGCTCATCGATGAGCTTCAGATAAAAGGGGATGGTGGTCTTGGGGCCGGCGATAACAAAATTGTGCAGGCAGCGGCGCAGCCGGTCCACGGCCTCGTTCCAGGAAAAGCCATGCACCGTGAGCTTGACCAGCAAGGAGTCATAGACCTCGGGGATGGTATAACCCTGGTAGGCAAAGCCGTCCAACCGCACGCCATAGCCGCCGGGCGAACGATAGACGTGGATGGTCTTGCCGCCCTCGGGCATGAAGTTGTTGCGCGGATCCTCGGCGTTGATCCTGAGTTCAATGGCAAAACCGCGGATATTGATGTCCTTCTGGGTAATGGCCAGGGGTTTGCCCAGGGCCAGCTTGATCATGGTGCGGACGATATCAATGCCGGTGACCATCTCGGTGACCGTGTGCTCGACCTGGATGCGGGTGTTGATCTCCATGAAGTAAAAATTGTAGTCCTTGTCCACCAGGAACTCGACGGTTCCGGCGCTGCGATAGCCTGCGGCCCGGGCCGCCTGCACCGCGGTCTCGCAGATGGCGTCGACCAGGGCCTGATTTTTGATAAGCGAGGGGGCGATCTCCACCAGTTTCTGGTTGCGTCGCTGGATCGAGCAGTCGCGCGTACCCAGGTGCAGGTAGTTGCCAAGGCCATCGCAGATGACCTGCACCTCGACGTGTTTGGGGGTGAGCACAACCTTTTCGAGGTAGACGGAGTCGTCGTTAAAGGCGGCCTTGGCCTCGGAGCGGGCCATGGCGTACTCTTCCCGCAACTGCTGGTCGCTGTCGATGCGCCGAATGCCGCGGCCGCCGCCACCGGCCGTGGCCTTGAGCATCACAGGGTAGCCATACTTGGCGGCAAACCCCCTGGCCTCTTCCATGCCGGCCTCGCCGGCCGCAAGATTACTGGTGCCAGGCACCATGGGAATGCCGGCCTCCTTCATGATCTGGCGGGCGATCACCTTGTTGCCCAGGTTACTGATCACCTCGGAGGTGGGTCCGATAAAAATGATGCCCGACTCCTCGCAGGCCCTGGCGAAATCCGGGTTCTCGGCCAGAAAGCCGTAGCCGGGGTGGATGGCCTCGACATTGGCCTTTCTGGCCGCGGCGATCACCTTGTCGATATTGAGATAATCGCAGCGAGGACCATCGCCCAGCCAGATGGCCTCGTCGGCCACCCTGATATGCAGGGCGTTGTTGTCCGGGGTTTCATAAACAGCCACGGCGGTATGACCCAACTCCTGAATCGCGCGGATAATGCGCAGGGCTATCTCACCCCGGTTGGCAACCAGTATCTTCTTCTTCAAGACGGCACCTCTTCACTTACAGGCTTGATTTCGCGGCGAACAATGGGCGGCATGGACCCAAACCCAAAGCCTTTTAACCTAGCATAGAACATTTTTTTCAGCAAGTAGGCAATGGGGTTATGCAGGATGTGGCCGCAAACCAAGCCCACCACTATATGGCGCGTTTTACCCGGCCAAAGACCTTATTGGTCGCAAGCGCCCACCTTTTGGCAAGGCTTTCCCCTTGACACACCTGCTTGTCCATTGTAATTTCAAAAAAACCAATGACTTCCGACTGCATGGAGACCCCTGGTGACTCATTCCGACGTTCTGGGCCTCGAAGTGGGGAACGCCCCCTCGCGCTGCACCGACCGATTTAGGTATTTTCCCAGTAGCCGCCACCCATCCACTACCTTTTCCCCACTCATTTACGATATGGGCTGGTTCAGCAGGAGGTTTATCTGATGGCAGATCTGGTTCTCACCGCCGAAATACAAAACAAAGCCAATGAGCTCATTGAAAACTCCCTGGTCAAGGCGGGGGTCGCCACTGTCCTGCTCATCGACGGCGCCGGCAATGTCCTGGCCAACTGCGGGGCCAGGGGCGCCGAAATCGACGCTATCTCCCTGGCCGCCCTGGCCGCGGCCAGCCGTGGTGCCACCGCGCAGATCGCCAAACTAATCGGCGAGGAGGATTTCTCGCTACTCTTCCACAAGGGCAAGAACGGCAATATTCATTTCGGCCGCCTCGGTAGCGACCTCATCCTGGTCACCATTTTTACCGACGAGGTTTCCCTTGGTCTGGTCAGATGCCGGGTGGCGGAACTAACCCAACCTATTCTTGATATCTTCGAGGCATAAGTTCATGGCCCTGATCGATCTGAACAAAAAAGAGGTCCACTGCAAAATCGTCTATTACGGACCAGGTCGATGCGGCAAGACCACCAACCTGCTCCATATATATGCCACCATGAACGAGCAGCACCGTGGCAAGATGCTCACCATCGACACCAAGGGCGACCGCACCCTGTTCTTTGATCTGTTGCCCTTGAACCTTGGCAAGATCAGCGGTTTTGACATCCGCATTCAACTTTATACCGTACCCGGCCAGGTCATGTACGAGGCGACCCGCAAATTGGTGCTGAAAGGGGTGGACGGCCTGGTCTTCGTCGCCGACCCACTGCGGGTGCGGCAGGCCAGAAACATCGAAAGCCTTGAGGGGCTGCGTCAGAACCTGCTGGAGATGCACCTGAACCTTGATGCAATGCCGGTGGTGCTGCAATACAACAAGCGGGATCTGGTGGACACACCCATCCCTACCCTGACGGTGGCGGAGCTTGATCAGGATCTGAACCAAACCCTTAAGGTGCCCACCTTCGAAGCTGTGGCCACCACCGGCCTCGGCGTCTTTGAAACCCTTAAGGAAATCAGTAAGCGGACGGTAACCAATGTGGCCAACAAACATCTTCTGAGCGGCAGAAAGCCCTGAGAAGAAATGAACCAGGCTGCCGTTTCACGTGCCACGGGGAACCGGAGGCGGTAACGCAAGGAGAGTGCCATGGGTCAGAACGGATCCTCCAGCAACGAACAGGACAGCATATTCGACGCTATTGAAGAGGCGGTCGACAACCTGTTTACTCAGTATGAAAAAAAAGACGATCAGGTTGCACCGGCCGCGGCCGCGGCGCCGGCGCCGGCTCTCGAACTCGAGAGCAACGCCGACCTGGACAAGGCGTGCGGCAAGGTGTCGGACCTGTTGGCCGATCTGAACCAGGCCCTGCTCACCATTGATTGGGAGGTGAGCGCAGCCAATGTGCTGAAGGCCCGCGATATCCTGGCCGCTATCCGGCAGGAAATGGCCCTGCCGGCCGACTCCATTATTACCCGGCTTATCGATTTGATGGACCAGGTGCTCAAGGCCATCGGCATGGCGCCGGAAAGCGTGCCGACCTCTGGTCCCAAGGCCCTGCAGGACAGCCTGGACACCCTGACCAGGGCCACCATGCAGGGCAAGGATCTCGACTCGACCACGAAAAATCTCGTTGAGTCGGCCATTGAGGAGCTCAAGGACTCCCTGCCCGCCGCGGGCTCGGCCCAGGTCGGACGGACCGCGAAAACCGCCAAGGCCAAGGAGGCGCCCCCGACGGCCCCGGCGCTCAGCATGGAGGGCGCTGAAACCTTGCCTGCTCCGGCCCCCCTGCTCAATATCATGCGCACCAACCTATCCGCCCTGGAACAGGTTACCAACCGGTTGGCGCCGGTGGAAAATCTCTTTGCGCAAAAACCGGGCTATGAAAAACTGCTGGCGATCTACCGCAAACTGCGGGAAACCATGGACCACCAGAAGACCAGGCTTTCCACCGCCCTCAAACTGGAATATCATGCGGCGCCGGCCGGTGCCGCCGTCCCGGTGCCCGCGGAACTACGGCAGATTATCCAGGCCCACAGCTCCGTGTTGGGGCAGTGCGTAACCCGCATTCAACCGGTGGCGGCCCTGTTCGCCAAAAATCCGAAGTTCGCCAAACTGCATGCCATTCACCAAAAACTCCTGGCGCTGCTCGGCCAGCAGATCGACGCCTTTACCCGTGCCCTGCAAGGAGATTACCAGCCGCCGGTGGCTGCGGCGGTTGAAGGCAGCGGTGCGGCGCCAGCCGAGATCCCTTGCCCGTGGCCAGAGGTGCTCCTGGGTCAGTGGCGCGGCAAAACCGTGGCCTTTATCCCCGAAAGCGTTGCCTATGAAAAAGGTGTCAATCGCTGGACCAAGGCAAACCTCGGCATGCTGGCCGTCTTTCCCTTGCGAAAACTGAAGCCCTGGCCCTGGTCCAGACTGCGCTCCCGCATGCGCGGCCCGCTGGCCAGCAAGAACGAAACCTTCCTCAAGGGCCTTACCCTGCCAGTGCTAAACCACCCGGACCCCGTCCAGCAAACCCCTCTTCCGCCGACGGCCGAGACCTTGTGCATCCTTTTCCACCACGACAAGGGCGGGGTAATCCTGCTGGACCGCCCCACCACTACGGCCGTGGTCCAGAAAGAGTGGCGGTGGCAACCTTCCAAGCGTTCAGCCTCCATTATCGGCGGCACCCTGAAGACCGCGACGGAAAACATTCCGGTCATCGACCTCAATCATCTCTAACGGCCGGTTTTCCATGAGCAACCAGAGAGGCGGATCCGCCATCAATATCGAGGTCAAGCTGGCCGAGGCTGAATTGTACGCCAAGCACGGGCTGCTGGAAAACGCCAAGGACGTGTACAATGAACTCCTCGACCACCTGACCGAGCCGGACCACCCGCTCCGGACCAGGGTGGAAGAAGGACTGCGGGCCATCCTGCCCGCGGCGAAAGACGCACCCAAGACGGTCGCCAGCAGCAAGCCCTCCCTGTCCAAGAAAGAATGCCTGGAACAATTTGAAAACTGCCTGGGCCTCATGGAGGCAGGTTTTTACACCGAAGCCGAGAGGCAACTAAAGTCGCTCCTTGATTCTGGATACCGGCCCGGCGCCGTGCAGGCGAATATTGGCGAGTGCTGCCTGAGGCTCAGTCAGCCGTTCGAGGCCCTGGAATTCCTTGAGGCGGCGATCAAGGCACCCGACATAGCCAATACGGACGAGCAACTGGATATCCTCGACCGGCTGGCCACCACCTATGAAACCCTCGGCGCCGCTGCCTCGGCCATCAAGACCCTGGAACAGCTTGTCCAGATCAATCCCGCGTTCCGCAACGCTGTAAGCCGGCTCAAGAGACTCTCCAAGACCGCCCAGAAATTCGGCCGCTTCTACTTCCTCATCAAGGAAAACCTGCTCTCCGAGGAAAAACTTGAACGGGCCAAGGAGCGCGCCAAACAGAAAAACAAGACCATCGACCATGTGCTCATGGAGGAATTCGCTATCAACAAGGCCCAACTCGGCAGGGCGTTGAGCGAGCATTACGGTTGTAAATTCATCGAATTCAGCGAGCAGGATATCGGGGAAGCGCCAGAGGTTATCCAGGATATCAAGGAGATGTTTTTTCGGCGCAACATGTTCATTCCCATCCAGACCCCGGACGGCCAGTTGGTGGTGGCGACCGACAACCCCCACGACATGGTCAAGCTGGACAACATTCGCTCGGTGTGCAAGGGGAGGGAATTCCACTTCGCCGTCGCCCTTGCCGAGGATATCAACAAGTACATCGACCACTTCTTTGGCAAGTATTCCGCGGGCGATGACCACGCCGACCTCTTCGAGCAACTCGAACTGGTGGAGGTCGATGAGTCCGAAGATCAATTTGGCGATGAACCGGGCGCCGTGGCCGACGGCGTGGTGGTGCAGATGACCAACAAGATCATCGAAGACGCCGTGTCCCGGCGCGTCT
>DYDL01000324.1 GCA_020717925.1 Desulfocapsa sp. | reverse complement strand
GCTGGGTGGCCAACCTCTTCCAGCGCGGGATCACCTCGCTGTACCGCATCAGCCGGGTGCTGGAAGAGGAGCCGCTGTTGCGCGAGCCCGAAAACCCCTTGGTGCTGCCGGTTGTCACCGGCCTGTCTGTCCGTAATCTCTCTTTCCGCTATGCCGGGCGGGAAGGCATGGCCCTTGACGACCTGAGTCTGGAGATCGGCCCCGGCCTGCTGGGCATCGTCGGGCGCACCGGCTCCGGCAAGTCGGCACTGTGCCGGCTTCTGGCCCGTCTTTACCCCGTGCCGGACGGCAGGCTGTTCCTGTCCGGGATCGATTACAATCGGCTCCCCCTGGCGGGCCTACGGGCCAAGATCGCCTATGTGCCCCAGGAGACCATCCTCTTCTCCGATTCCATCCGCAATAATATCGCCTTCGGCCGTCCCGATGCCAGTGATGCCGAGATCGTGCAGGCGGCAGGGGCGGCGGGAATCCATGAAGAGATTGAGGCCTTTCAGGAAGGGTACCAGTCCCGGGTGGGGGAGAAGGGACTGCTCCTCTCCGGCGGCCAGCGCCAGCGCCTCGCCCTGGCCAGGGCCCTGCTGCTGGACCGTCCCATCGTCATCATTGATGATGGCCTTTCCGCCGTCGATACCGATACAGAGCACCAGATTATCGAGAATTTTTCCACCTGGCTGCCGGGGCGGATCTGCATTTTGGTCTCGCACCGGGTGGCCCCGCTGCTGGCGGCTGACCGGATCATCGTCATGGAGCAGGGGCGCATTGCCGCCCAGGGCACCCATCTGCAACTGCTGGAAACAAGCCCCTTCTATCGCGCCATTTATCAGCACCAGACCATGGCCGGGGAGGAGGCAGCCTGATGCAGCACGGTTTTGGTTATTTCGAGGAAGATCGACTCAAGAAGGCCGGTGACCTCCATCTCTGGCAACGGATCGCCAAATATACCCTGCCGTACTGGAAGTCGGTCACGGTGGCGATTGTTCTGTCACTGATCATCACCGGATGCAGTCTGGCCCTGCCGTACCTCATGCGTCTGGCGGTGGATGGTTTTATCACCAACCCGCAACCGGCCCTGGATGAACGGCTGCGCGGGGTGGCGAGGCTGGCCGGTTTTTTCTTCTTTATCATGGCCGCCGATTTTGTCTCCAACTTCCTGCAGGTGGTGGTGCTGGAATGGGCCGGACAGCGGATCATGCACGCTCTGCGCCAGGACCTTTTCCGTCACTTGATCGGACTTGCCAACCCGTTCTTTAACCGCAATCCGGTGGGCAAGCTGGTGACCCGGCTGACCAACGATATTCAGAACATGTACGAGATGTTCACCTCGGTCATCGTCACCCTGTTTAACGATCTGGTGCGGCTGGCGGGGATTCTCGTCATCCTGCTGCTGATGAACTGGCGTTTGGCCCTGATGATGCTGGTTCTGGTGCCGATTATCCTTTTCAACACCATCCTCTTCAGTCGCCTGGCCCGCCTGGCCTTCCGCGACATCCGTACCCAGCTCGCCCGGCTCAACTCCTTTCTGCAGGAGGCCATCGGCGGCATCAGCATCATCCAGCTCTTCTCCAGGGAAGAGTATACCTGCGCCCGTTTTGAGGAGTTGAACGAGGCCTATCTGGAACGGAGCCTCTATCAGATCAAGATCTTCGGCATCTTTATGCCCCTGCTGGAGGTCTTGAGTTCTCTGGCGATTGCGCTGATCATCTGGTACGGCGGCGGCCAGATTATCCGGGACCAGATGACCCTCGGCATGCTGGTGGCCTTTCTCTCCTATATGCGCTTGTTTTTTCAGCCCTTGCGGGAGCTTTCCCAAAAATATTCGGTGGTCCAGTCGGCCCTGGCCTCGGCGGAGCGGATCTTCCAGCTATTAGACACCGAAAACAGTCTGACCATTCCTGAAAATCCGGTGCAACCGGCGCGGGTGCGCGGGGAGATCGAATTTGCCGGGGTGACCTTCGGGTACAGCCCGGAGCGGCCAGTGTTGCGTGATCTGACGTTTAAGGTTGCGCCGGGCGAAACCCTCGCCATTGTCGGGGCTACCGGCGCTGGTAAAACCACCATCATCAGCCTGCTGGAGCGGTTCTACGACCCCGACCACGGGACGGTG
>DYDL01000092.1:5146-12218 GCA_020717925.1 Desulfocapsa sp. | reverse complement strand
AGGGCGACAAACTAATCTACCCAACTTCCCTTGTCAACGAGAATTGTGCCAATATCCTCGGTCAGTTAACAGTGACCGCCGGATCAACATAGAGACGGACGTCATCACCCTGATGGATGGCTACCCGGTTGCGGCCGGCTTCCTTGGCAAAATAGAGGGCTTCGTCGGCGGCGCTGACGATCTCGTTCACCACCGAGGCCGGGATAACCGGCCATGTGGCCACCCCTAGACTGACCGTGACCTGCAGTTCCTGGCCGGCCCAGCGCACGACCGTCTTCTCGATCAGCTTGCGAATCCGCTCACAAAGGATGCTGCCGTCATGCAGGTCGTTGCCCGGCGCCAGGATCATGAACTCCTCGCCTCCATAGCGGCATACCGCCTCGCCCGAACGGATATTCTTTTTCAGTTGGTTGGCAACCTCCTTGAGCACCGCGTCGCCCGCCGCATGGCCGTAAGTATCATTGATTCTTTTAAAATGGTCTATGTCCAGGAGGATAACGGAAAGGGCGAGGCCGTGGCGAAGCGACCGGGAAAATTCCTCGCGCAGGCGACGCATGCCGAACCTCCGGTTGAGGATGCGGGTCAACCAATCCAAGGCTGCCATCTCACCAATCTTGCGGTGCAGCAGGGCATTGTGCAGATAGGGGGCCACATGGGTTCTGAACACGTCGATCAGTTGCAGCCGCGCCGGCACCAGGCTTGAACTCAAACCAGGAAGAACAATGAGACCAACGGTACGACTGCCGGTCACCAACGGCACCACAACAAAAAAATTTGGCCGAACCTGCCCCTCTTGTGTATGCACCCTGATCATTTCCAGACCGCGCTCGTCAGGGGCAAGTTCGGCCACCTCGCCACGCTTGATTGCATGTACGGCGCCATCGCTCAATTCGTCGAGGACAACCGGTAATCGCACCCCTTTGTCAAGACCTGAGCTGGTCAGCAACTCCAGTTCCTCGCCCTGCAGACTGAACAATATGCCGCCCTGGCCGCCTGCTACCTTCAAGACCGCCTCTAAAATATTTTGCGCCACCCGCTTGGGATCCACAGTACTGGACAGGTCGGCCATCAAGGTCCGCACCAGGCTCTCACGGGTAATCCTTTCGGCGACAGCCTCACTCATACTGTTAAAGGTGGTCGCCACTTCGCCCAACAGGTCGTTGCTGTCTACCTCCAACTGGCAGGCCAACTCAAACTGCTTATCGGTGTGCAGGGCCTGCTCCACGCTGGCGTTGATCTTGCGCATGCCAACCAGCAAACGGGACAGTGCCCTGGAAACCAAAACCTTGAAGAGCAAAAAATTAAACAACCCGACCATCAGTCCAGCCCCAACGCACATGGCGTAAAACACGGGACTGAGAGCTTCGTTGGTGTGCAAGGCTTGCTGCGCGAATAACGGAAACTGCGTGCCGACGAAAAAACCAAATAGCAGCATCGAAAAAAACAGCGACTTGAAAACGCTGCGATTTACCCTCTTTTTCAGGCCCGCCACGGCTATCTCCGCCCTATCATGTTCAAGTTCCCGAGCCATGCTCACCTCTGACAGAGTTATTCACCAGACCCACCAGACCTGCGCGCCGCCATATGGCCGCGATTGATGGCCGACGCAACACAGCCGGCCCCGAAGCCGTTATCGATATTGACCACCGCCACCCCGGGCGCGCAACTGTTCAGCATACCAAGTAAGGCGGCGAATCCGCCAAAACCAGTACCATAGCCGACACTGGTCGGCACCGCGATGATTGGCCGGTCGACCAGCCCGCCGACAACGCTGGGCAGCGCCCCTTCCATGCCAGCCACCACCACCAGCACCGTTGCCTCCTCCAGCAACTCTTTCCGCGAAAGCAGTCGATGCAGCCCTGCCACACCAACATCATACAATGTTTCCACCCGATTGCCCAGGCTGCGGGCCGTGACCGCCGCCTCTTCGGCCACCGGCATATCCGAGGTGCCGGCCGACAAAACCACAATAGACGTGGCCGGGCCGGACGAGGAGTGCACCTTGACGTTGCCAACCAGCATCCTGGCTTGTTCGTGATAGGTAAGGTCTGACAACTGCGCAAGCACCACCGCCGCCTTGGTGGGACTGACCCTGGTGGCCATGGCCGGGCTGGCGTGCTCCAGAAGCCTGACAAGAATATCCGAAATCTGCTTGGCGGTCTTGTTCTCGCCATATACCACCTCGGGGAAGGCGGTCCGCAGATTACGATGATGGTCAAGGTGGGCGCAGGCCAACTGTTCTGACGGCCAATGGCGCAGTGCCGCCATGGCATCGTCCACGGAGCAGGCGCCGGCCCCTACCCTGGCGAGCAAATCTTGCAATTTTACCTTATCCATAGGAATAAACAGTCACCTTAAAATAGCCTTGGGGCTGTTCACCGTCAAATGCACGCCATTGACAGCGAAAGAAACTACCATGGCATCGGAGCAATAGAAAGAAAAAAACTCCCCGCATCGCCTATCCACATTGAGTCGGGGGGACTCCATGGCCTTTTCCCGTTGAAGTCCTGGCCATGATCATGCTATGTATGGTCCACGTCACTATTGGCATCAGCTTTACTCTAACCTTGGCATGAACATGACAAACTTTTCGCACAGACCGGCACGCAAATGGAAAAAGATCACCCTGATGGTACCCGTTGACCTGTTGGAGGGGGTTGCGGCCGGACTCTTCGCTCTAACCGGCAATGGCGTTGAAATTCCGGAAGAAACCGGCGCCACCAGTGCACTAGCCACACTGATCGGTTATATTGACGGAGATGACCAGCAAGAAACCACGGAACAAGAGATCATGGCCCTGCTGCGGGAACTGGGCTTGAACGCCACGATTGGCCAATCGGCTGGCCCCAGGCTGGACAACGTGGACGAGGAGGACTGGGGCACCATCTGGAAGGAACGCTACAAGCCGGTCCGCATCGGCCGCCACATGATAGTGAGACCTTCCTGGGAGGCAGTGCCTGCCCGTGACAATGACATCGTAGTGGCAATCGACCCTGGCATGGCATTTGGCACCGGACTGCACGCCACCACACAACTGGCCATGGAACTGATCGAAGCCTGCTTTGCCGGCCCCGCCACCGCCCCTGTCCGGGTTCTGGACGTGGGCACCGGCACCGGTATCCTGGCTATTACCGCCGCTATGCTCGGCGCCGGAGCGGTAATCGCCACTGACCTCGACCCGGACGCCGTGCATGCCGCCCGGGAGAACGCCCTGTTGAACGGTGTGGCGGCAAAGGTCACAATATTGGCCTCTGACATTGCCGCCCTGTCCGACCCCTTTGACCTGGTGATCGCCAACATCACCCACGATGTCCTCCTGGAGTTGGCCCCACACCTCCATCGCCTGATGGCGGCAGGCGGCGGGCTTATCGTCACCGGTCTGCTGCATGGCTGGCAGACCGACAACCTTTCCCAAGCCTTGGAGGCCCTCGGTCTGCGCCGTTGTTCCGCCAGTTGCCGAGACGAATGGGCGGCCCTGCACCTTACTAAGGATATCAGCTAGGAAGCAAGGGTATGCACCGCTTCTTCGTCGAACCAGCGGCCATCTCCGGCGACACGGCTGTGCTCAACGGCCCTGAGGCGCGCCATCTCCGCACCGTCCTGCGTCTTGCGCCGGGCGAGACCATTATCCTCTTCGACGGCCAGGGGACGATTTGCCAGGCGAGCATTACGAAGGTTGGCAAGAACCAGGTGGAGTGCGCCATCCTCGCCAGGCATATTGCCAAGTCTGCCGGACCTGTCCTGCACCTGGGCCAGGCGCTGCTCATGGCCAAGAAGATGGACCTGGTGGTGCAGAAGGCCACTGAACTGGGGGTGGCCGCTATCCATCCGTTCACGGTTGCCCGCTGCACCGCCGAGGCCGGCAGCAGCGCGCGGCTTTCCCGCTGGCAGCGCATCGCCTTTGAGGCCTGCAAACAAAGCGGCCGACCGGCGCCACCCGAGATTTACCCGCCCTTTGATCTTGACGCCCTGCTGGCCCGAGAGACGAGTCAGGCCATGAAACTCATCTTCTACGAGGAGGAAGAGACCACCGGGCTGGCCGAAATTTTTCAGGCCAATCAGCCCCTGCCAGCCTCGCTCATCTTCCTCGTCGGCCCGGAAAGCGGCTTTGCCAGGGACGAGGTGGAGCAGGCCAAGGCGGCCGGGTATCTGCCCGTCACTCTGGGGGAGCGGGTCATGCGGGCGGAAACGGCCAGTATCGCGGCCGCGGCCATCCTGCAATTCCTGCTGGGAGGTCTGCACGGCAGGCAGGATGGGGAACAGGGCGCATGAGGGCGGTGGTACAAAGGGTGAGCCGCGCTCAGGTCACGGTGGCTGGCCAGCTTATCGGCCAGATCGGTCCCGGACTCCTGGTACTGCTTGGCGTGCACCGCGATGACCAGGAGCAGGACGCCGCTGCCCTGGCCGACAAGCTCACCAACCTGCGTATCTTTGAGGACAAGGCTGGCGTCATGAACCTGTCGCTCTTGGAGAACGGCGGCGCCATGCTGGTGGTGTCTCAGTTCACCCTGTTCGGCGACTGCCGCAAGGGCCGGCGGCCATCATACTCCACGGCAGCCCCACCCGAGATGGCCAACCGCCTCTATGAAATCTTTACGGACAAGGTGCGACAACAAGGCATCACGGTGGCAACCGGACAATTCCAGGCCACGATGGAGGTGGAACTGGTGAACGCGGGACCAGTGACCCTGCTGCTTGATTCAACCCGGCTCTTCTGAGTCACCAACCTGGCTGCTGGCGCTTCTCTCCCAAAGAGTGAGCAGTCGGGCTCGCGTCTCGACGTCTGGAAGGGCGGTAAGCAGGCTGGCAAAACACCGCTGCTTGTCCGGGTCTGGACCCTTGCGCCCGCCTTTTTTTGCCGGCGCCGGCTTGGCCGCCATCTTCCCCGTACCACGGCCGATGCGGAAACGGATATCAGAGAGTCCGGCGCCGGGCAAACGATCATTGATGGTCGCGAGCAGCATGATCTTCTGCATATGCAATTGCTGCATCCAGATGGAATCGGCGACCTCCACCCACAGGACGCTGCCCTTGATCACCGCCGGCCGGGCCTGGCTGGCGATCTCCTCCCCCACCACCTCGTCCCAGAACTGAAAGAGCTGGTGCAGGTCGAGGCGCCCCTCCCATTGACGCGCGGCAAAGAGCCCGGCCAGCACGGCGCTGATAGGGATTGCCCCCTGTTTTCTGTCCATGACTACCTCTGCTCCCGCACGCCTGTTACCACCTGCTCCGGCCGGCGCCATTGTAATAAAGCCTTGCCGGTTTGCCAAGAAATCAGTATATAGGGCACTCTTATTGCATTGGCGGGCCGTCCCCGATACCATGGGATGACGGTCTTTTTTTATTGTACCTTTCACCGCGGAAAACATCATGGGCTTTCGTTGCGGCATCGTCGGCCTGCCCAATGTCGGCAAATCTACCATCTTCAACGCCCTGACTTCAGCGGGCATTGAGGCGGCCAACTACCCCTTCTGCACCATTGAACCCAATGTCGGCATGGTGGCAATGCCCGACCCGCGCCTTGACGTCCTGGCGGCCATGGCCTGCACCAAGAGCAAGGTGCCCACCCAGATGGAGTTCGTGGATATCGCCGGTTTGGTGGCAGGCGCCAGTCAGGGCGAAGGGCTGGGCAATCAGTTCCTGGGTCATATCCGCCAACTCGACGCCATCGCCCACGTCGTGCGCTGCTTTGAGGACGACAACATTGTCCACGTCAGCGCCAGTATCGATCCGGTGCGCGACATGGAGATCATCAACACCGAACTGCTGCTGGCCGATCTCGACACCCTGCGCCGGCGGTTGGACAAGACCAGGAGCCAGGCGAAGTCTGGCGACAAGCTTTTCAAGGACCAGGTTTTTGTCCTGGAACGGCTGGAGCAGCACCTGGACAGCGGCCAGCCCGCCCGACTCTTCGAGCTCGACGACTTCGGCCGAGAGACCCTGCGCGACCTCTTTTTGCTCAGCGCCAAACCAGTGCTCTACGTGGCCAACGTCAGCGAGGGCGACGCAGCCACCGGCGACAACGCCATGGTGGCCCTTGTGCGCGCCGCCGCCGCCCGTGAACAGGCCGGCGTAGTTGTGATCTCCGGCGCCATTGAACAGGAACTTTCCGCCCTGAGCCTTGAGGAACAACAGGAGTTCCTGGCCGACCTTGGGCTCACCGAGCCTGGCCTGAACCGGCTGATCAAGGCGGGTTACGACCTCCTCGGGCTCGCCACCTATTTTACTGTGGGCGTAAAAGAGACCCGCGCCTGGACCATCACCCAGGGCACCAAAGCGCCAGGGGCCGCCGGCAAGATCCACTCGGACTTCGAACGCGGCTTTATTCGCGCCGAGGTCATCGCCTATAATGATTATGTTGCCTGCAAAGGCGAGATCGGTGCCAAGGAAAAGGGGCTAATGCGCCAGGAAGGCAAGGAATATACGGTGCAGGACGGCGACTGCATGCTTTTCCGTTTCAACGTCTGAGGTGAAATCATGTTGCGGATGAACAGCGAACACCTGGTCTGCCAGTCGGTGATTGGCGAGATCACATCGCCCCTGGGCGGCATCAACCCCTACCGGATCAACCCGGACGGCATGTCCGACATTTACCCTGGCGTGGGCGGCATCACCTACAATCTGCGAATCGGCGACCGCACCTGCTGCATGTTCGCCGACCACGTCGAGCCCGGGGTGTCGATCAGCAACTTCACCCAGTTCCAGGGCCAGCCCGGCCCCAACCGGGCGCTCAATCTCTTCTCCTGCGCCGGCAACCTCGCCAAAGTGGTGACGGGCCAGGCAGCGGGCAAGACCGGCCGGGTCACCGGCAAGCACGGCGGCATCGAGCATGTACTGGTTGATTTTGAGCCGGAGATCCTGGAAGAGCTGGTGATCGGCGACAAGATCCAGATCAAGGCCTACGGCTGCGGCCTGCAACTGCTGGACTACCCCGGCATCAAGGTGCTCAATCTGGACCCGGCCCTGGTGCAGGCCATGGGGATCAAGACGCTGAAGAACGGCCGGCTGCAAGTGCCGGTCACCCACGAGGTGCCGGCCCGGATCATGGGATCTGGGATAGGCGCGGCCCACA
>DYDL01000092.1:0-4308 GCA_020717925.1 Desulfocapsa sp. | reverse complement strand
GACGCCCGCCTGGGCTTTGACCGCCCTGCACTGGCTGGGCACCGCATTCATGGCGCTCCTGGGCCTCATTCTCCTGCGCCCCGCCCCGCCAGTCCTTGCCACCTGGCCCAACTGGCTACCCCTGCTCCTGCTCTTCGCCTTCGCCAACCAGGCCACTGCCTCGCTCTGCATCCTCTTCGCCCTGACCAGACTGGAAAGTTACCGGGTAAACGTTCTCATGCTGTTCGAGATCATCGTCGGCACGGTGAGCTATGCCTTGTGGTCAACCAACCTCATTCATCCGCATGAGTGGCTCGGCATTGGCTTGATCATGACCGCCTCCCTGCTGGACAATCTGAGTGGCATCCGACCTCGGATTGCGGAGAGGGGGGATTGGTGAGCCGCTGAACCCAGGCTTTTAACAATCGTTACCCCTTATTGGACAGAGCCATTAGCACCCTTTTTCCGCAGAACCTCAAAAATAGTCAGCGCAAGCTGACGCTTGATGACCGGCTTGAGCAAAAAGCCGTCGATCCCCATGCGTTTGGCCTTTTTCTCATCCATGATTTCGCTGAACCCGGTACAGAGGACCACTGGCGTCGCCGGGCAGAGTTGTTTGATCCGCCGGGTCAGCTCAGCCCCGTTCATGACCGGCATGGTCATGTCGGTGAGAACCAGGGCAATGCGCGCCATATCCTGCTGAAAGGTCTCAAACGCCTCGGTGCTGCTAGCGCAGAGCACCACCTCGTAGCCCAAACTGAGCAGTTCCTGGCGCAGCAGTTCGCCAACCGCCGGCTCGTCGTCCACCACCAGAATAGTGCCACTCCCGCGCGGCATGGCCACGACGGACCCAGCCTCTGTAACCAGTTCCTCGTGCTTGGACACCACTTGGGGAAAGTAGACATGAAACTCGGTGCCTTTCCCCGGCTCGCTGTACAGGGTGATATGCCCCTGGTGGCTCTGCACGATGCCATGCACCGTGGACAAGCCCAGCCCTGTGCCATCGCCAAGCTTCTTGGTGGTGAAATAAGGCTCAAAGATACGTTCCTGCAACTCCTTTGTCATGCCACAACCGGTGTCCCGGACTGTCAACTTCACATGCGGGCCGGGCAGCAGGACCAGGTTATCCAGGTAATCCCGCTCTGAAAGCTCTACCTCCGACAGGCTGACGTTCAACTCGCCGCCGGACTCACGCATGGCGTGGTAGGCATTGGTGCAGAGATTCATCAGTATCTGATGGATCTGGGTCGGATCAGCCATCACCAGGCCACAGTCAATAACGTGCTGATTAATGGCGATGGTGGTCGGGATCGAGGAACGCAGCAACTTAAGCGCCTCCTTCACAATCAGATGGATCTGCACTGGTTGCCGGTGCTGTTCACTCTGACGGCTGAAGGTAAGGATCTGCTTGACCAATTCCTTGGCCCGTATGCTCGAGTTCATGATTTCCTGCACCAGCCCGCGCTCCTCGCTGCCGATTGCCAGTCGCTCAAGCATCAGTTCGCTGTAGCCAAATATCGGGGTAAGGATATTGTTGAAGTCGTGAGCTATACCGCCCGCCAGGGTGCCAATGGCCTCCATCTTCTGGGCCTGACGCAACCGCTGCTCCAACTGCTTGAACGCCGTGATATCCTTGGCAGAGTGCACAATGCCGATGAACTCTCCCTTTGCATCCATCATTGGCGAGATACTGACCAATAAATTCTTCTTAAATTGTTCATTATAGAGTTCAGTGCTGTGGCTCTTGGCATCTTGAAAAACCTCAAAAACGGGGCATTCGTTGCACGGAATCTTCTCCCCCCGGAACAGCTCGTAACAACGACGGCCTATTATCTCCTCCCGTGGAATGCCAAAAAAAACAGCAGTGGCGCTGTTGGCCTGCAGGATCCGTAACTCCTTGTCCTGCACGGTGATAATCTCATCCTTGATCGAGTCAAAGGTGCGCTCCCATTGCTCCTTGGCCTGCATGATCTGGTGCTGCTCTTGTCTCTGCTGGGTGATGTCTTGGGCGAGCAGAAAACAGCCAATCACGCCGCTGCCGTTTTCGAAGTGGGGGATAACGGTGGCGTGAAACTGTCGCATGCCATTGTTGACGATGGGGACGGAGTCGTCATACTCCACCACTTGACCGCTCAATGCCAGGCTGACATGGTTGACAAGTTCGCTGACGCCCTGTTCGCTTAGCAGATCCTGAACATGTCTGCCCACAACTTGCTCCGGCTTCAGGTAAAACCAGTTCTCAAACTCCTGGTTGACGAAACGGTAGCGCGCATCCTTGTCCACATAGGCAATGAGGACTGGGAGCCCATCGGTAAGCCGCTTGAGAAGACTTGCCTGTTCTCGGATATGTTTTTCCGCGGCCTCACGCTGGCCCAGCATGCTGTCAAGCGCGGTGGAGAGGGTGGCCAGCTCGTCGTTCCCGGGAAGCGCGGATCTGGCCATGTTATCTCCCATGCCAAATCGATCCATCGTCTTAACAAGCAAGCGAACACGCTGATAAAAAACAAAATATAAAAAGAGCCAAACCCCCAGGGCAAGGAAAACGATAACGCCTAAGAACCAGAGAGCGTTTTGCCGCACCGACTTTTGCCCGATCGCCTTTGATTTCCGCAGATCATGCTCGTGATAGAGCAGGCCTGACAAACGAGGTTGCCCATGCTCGTCATCTTGTGTTAGGGGGGAATAGGCATACACTGTTTGCCTATCCGATGAAATAAATTCGCCTCCCTTATCTCCCTGGCCCTGCATAGCCAAGGCCTTTCCAAGCCGTTGCTTCCCTTCCGGCAGGAGAGGCGCTTTGGCAATAGGCAGTCCCACCCATGCCTGATTCGAAGCGCTGATGATCTCCTGTTGCGCGTTGACCACCACGACATTGTCCGTCGGATTGTCAAAAACGATGATCTCAACCTCGCGCCGCACTCGCTCTATCTTTCCCTCTCGCAAATAATCTTCCATGCGGGTCTGTCGCCGTTGCATGCCGCTGGCCAGATTGTGCAGCACCTCATCTTCGATGATATGAGTCCGGACCACACTGTCAAAGACATAGACGAAACCACTGCTCACCAAGACAACCAGCAACATTAGCAGTGGCAGAATGCACCTGAGGGGATAGCGAAATAACAATGGCATCACATGGCCTCACCAAAACACAATGGTATACACAAAGTTGGCGGACTATCATGCCGACTATATGTATTGCATATAAGAAATTGTTGAACTGTGACGGTTACAAAATAGCTCGCCGGCGCGTCAAAAGTCAAAAGAAAGCGCAACACCACTCCTGACACGGCCGGCAGAAAAGTTGATTGGATATGTCCCCCTGGACGGCCCGCACACCAGCCACCTGGGTTTTACCATGTTAATTGTTGTGCCAACGTGGAACAGCAATTGGCATATGTCCCTGTAACCATGGTATGTTAAAAACAATTTTACAATCAAGTCATAATAGTCGCTACAACAGTTAGGAGCTAATAAATGCATGGTTATAAACGTTTAGGAATGATCGCTCTTGCCAGCCTGATGGCCTACGTGCTTTGGGGATGTGCAGCGCGGCAGCAGGTTGAAGTGGCGCCAACAACGACAGCGACAACCAGGAGCGAGGTACCCCAGGTTGTCGCTCCTGTACCAAAAAGCACGGATTCGCGACCATTACCACCAACCGAGGCCAAGAAGGCCCCAACGGCTGCGGCCAAGATTGTCGATGCTCCTAAGACCGAATCCGCAGACTGTTATCGGCTTCGAGGGGCCGACAGCAAAAAGGGCGGCCGCTGCGAACCCCAATCCCTGCCCTACGCCCGCTGCCGCAGCGGCATCATGAGTTGCCGCATCGGCAAGGAAAACGGCCCGCTCACCTGGTTTGCCTGCGAAAGGAAACGCGGCAACACTGGCAACGAACCCGGACCCGGGAGTATTCTCGTGCTCGCCGCCAACAAGCGGCGCGGCATGCCGACCGGCCACATCATGTACGTGGAAGAGGTGCTGCTCCTGACGCCAACCACCTATAAACTCATCCTCAGCCATACCAACTATGACCGTAAATGCAGCCTGGAAACCAACATCGAGGCGCTTTACGACCGGGCGGCCATGAGCCTGGATATAAAGACCGGGGCCTGGCAAGCCTGGGGACACGGCCTCAAGCTGGCCGGGTTCATCCGGGATTGACCACTTTGGCAAGCAAAGAGGATTTGTTGCTCGGCGACGCTCGGAAGCCAGGCTTGACATTTACTGCTTTTAGGCCATACGATCTAAAAATAAGGGGTAGTTGCTTTCATTGTAATTGCAGAGGAGGAACGACATGAAAAAGATCATGATCCTGACAACGGCGATGCT
>DYDL01000091.1 GCA_020717925.1 Desulfocapsa sp. | reverse complement strand
ATCTACCTTTGACAGCGCCCGGGCAATGCTCTATGCTAAGGCCGGACTGCCGCACTGTAAGGATAATCCATGATGCCGACGCACGAACATTTCATGCGCATAGCCCTTGACGAGGCCAAGCTCGCCCTGAACGCGGGAGAATTCCCCGTGGGCTGCGTGCTGGTGGCTAACGGCCAGGTGCTGGCCCGGGGGTGCCGGCAACACAGCCAGGGCAGCCAGCCCTTTGAACTGGACCATGCCGAGATCGTCGCCCTGCGTGACCTGGAGGCCCACCACCCTGAGGCCGACCGCACCGCCATCACCGCCTATTCCACCATGGAACCCTGCCTCATGTGCCTGGCAACCCTCATGCTCAACAACGTCACCCGCATCGTCTACGCCTTTGAAGACGTCATGGGCGGCGGCGCCGGGCTGGACCGCCAGGGCCTGGCCCCGCTCTACCGGGATAAGGAGGTTACCCTGATGCCGGGGGTGTTGCGCGCCGAGAGCCTGGCCCTATTCCAACAATTTTTTCGCGACCCGGCAAACCGTTACTGGCAAGAGAGCCCCCTGGCCCAACATGTCCTGTCCCAGGCATAGCGAGACAACAACCGTGGCCCAGCCCATTGCCAAAACCCTGGCCTTTAAGCCCGGCGAACGCAACATCTTCTTCCACATCCTCACGGCCTGCAACCTCGCCTGCAGCCACTGCTATATCAACCCGGCGCAACACGGCCGGGAAATGGTCTCTCGCCAGACCATGGAGGAGTGGCTCAGGCTCTTTTTCGACCCGGCCAAGGAAAACAACCTTATCTTCCTGGGCGGTGAGCCGACCCTGCATCCCGACCTGGCCCATGGGGTCGGATTCGCCCGCGGCCTGGGCTACCATTCCATCACCATCGACTCCAACGGCTTCCTGTTCCACGACATCCTGCACCATATCACCCCGCAAGACGCGGTCCTGAGCTTCAGTCTGGACGGCCCTGACCCAACGGTCAACGACCCAATCCGTGGACCAGGTGTTTTTGCGGTCTGCACCGCCAATCTCCAAAAGGCGGTGCAAATGGGCTTCCGGACCAGCCTGATCTACACGGTAAGTCGCCGCAACCTCAACCACCTGCACCGCATGCCCGCCCTGTTAAAAACCTGGGGCGTGCGACGCTTCTTCATCCAGGTCATCGGCCTGCGCGGTAAACCGGCCGCCCGTGGCGAGGCCGACCTGCAACTCACCCCGGAGGAGTGGCTGGCCACGGTACCCGAAGTGGCCCGCCAGGCCGCCAAGCTAGGCATTGAGGTGATTTTTCCCAAGGTCTTTCTGGAAGAGGGCGAGGTTTTCCAATGCGCTGGCAATGTGGCGGAGAATTTCTTCATTTTCCCCAACGGCCGGGTCTACCAATGCCCCCTGTGCGAGGACCATCCGCTCAACACCTGGCGCATCGACGGCAACCGCCTCGTCAAAAACAAAGGGTTGGTGGAGGAACAACTGTTCACCCTCGATATCCCAGAGGGGTGCGTCATGAACAAGCTACTGCAGCCCGGCAACCTTCGTTACGCCCCTGACGGCCGACCGCTGCACCGCATCTCGTGCTGTCTCCTGAAGCAGGAGATGCGACTCGGAGGCAGGCCATAGGTCGCTACAACGGGTCGGTCTTACTGGTCTGGTTAACTACCGTGTCATCCTTCTGGTCATGCGGCGGGGCCGGTGCCGGTGTCGCACTGGCACCATCAGGCGGCACAGGAGGCAAGGTCGGCGCAGGGGGCTGAACCCGCCCTAAATCTTCCCACGGCTTATCGCCCACATCCTCACGCAGGCTGGCATTCAGGGAGTTGGCGGCCTTTTTCAACTCAAAAAACTGCTTGGCCAGGGACTTGGCGAGGTCCGGCAATTTTTCCGGCCCGACCACGATAAGGGCCAGGGCCATGATGATCAGCAGCTCGGGAAATCCAATACCGAACATAGGGCGCTACCTAGGAATAAAAAAGTTTATGCCATGCCAGGTGATAACGGGTCACCTTGCCATCTGGCTGGCCGACAACCTGCAATCCCTTCTCGGACAGCCAATCGTACGGCATTTGCCCGACAGTGTCAAGCCAGCGGCCAATTGACTTTTGCCAACGGGTTGACTATGGTTGCAGACCGTTGTTTACCCGGGGCACGCCAAGGGCTGCTGCCTGCCAGACGACGACGCACTGACACGCAACCTTTCTTGCAGGAGAGAACATATCATGGCCAATGTGGTAATTGTGGGCACCCAGTGGGGTGACGAGGGCAAGGGCAAGGTCGTTGACCTCCTCACCCGGCACGCTGATTACATCGTCCGTTTCCAGGGCGGCAACAATGCCGGCCACACCCTGGTGGTGGAAGGCAAGCAGTTTATCTTCCACCTCATCCCCTCGGGTATCCTCTATCCGGAAAAGAAATGCCTGATCGGCAACGGCGTGGTGCTCGACCCCGGTGTGCTGCTGGCCGAAATGCAGGAACTGGCGGAAAGCGGCCTGGCCGTCACCCCCAAACGTCTGACCATCAGCGCCAACTCCCACCTCATCATGCCCTATCACATCCAGCTCGACCTGGGCAGCGAGGCAAAAATGAAGCAGGGCCAGAAGATCGGCACCACCGGCCGCGGCATCGGCCCATGTTACGGTGACAAGATCAACCGCCGGGGCATCAAGGCCGGCGAACTCCTGGACGCCGACCTCTTCCGCGACAAGCTTGCGGCCAACGTGGCTGAGAAAAATATCTTCCTCACTCAGATTCTGGGGGTTGGGCCAGTCTCTTTCGATACTATCTACGCGCAATACCAGGAGTATACGGAAAAACTGGCGCCCTTTATCGGCGACGTTTCCGTGGAACTCGATGTGGCGCGCAAGGCGGGCCGACAGATCCTCTTCGAGGGCGCCCAGGGCACCCAGTTGGACATTGACCACGGCACCTATCCGTTCGTCACCTCATCCAACACCGTGGCAGGCAATGCCTGCATTGGCTCCGGCTTTGGCCCGGCCCACATCGACACGGTGATCGGTATCCTGAAGGCTTATACCACCCGGGTGGGCGAGGGCCCCTTCCCCACCGAACTCTTTGACGAGGTTGGCGACCAGTTGCAGCGCAAGGGCGGCGAGTTCGGCGCCACCACGGGGCGCAAGCGGCGCTGCGGGTGGCTGGACGGCGTGGTTGCCCGCGACGCGGTGCGCTTAAACGGCATCAACGGCCTGGCCATAACCAAACTGGACGTGCTGTCCGGCCAGCCGGAACTGCAAATCTCCACGGCTTATGAGGAGGGGGGGGAACGATTGTCCGCCATGCCCGGCAACATCCGCCGGGTGGCGAGGCTGCAACCGATTTACGAGAAGCTGGCAGGCTGGCAGGAGGAGATCCGCCACGTTCGCCACCTGGACGATCTGCCGGCCAAGGCCCGCGCCTATGTGCAGCGGATCGAGGAGATCACCGAAACGCCGGTCTTCATCCTCTCGGTGGGACCGGACCGCGAGGAGACCATCCTGCTGCGCAATCCGTTTGTGAAGTGATGCTGTCAGCGCTCAGCAGTCAGCTATTTCGGGCGAATTTCACCGCCAGCCATGACCACGGCCATGTCGGCGGCCACCCGGGCCAGCATATTCGGCACCGGCGAGGGTGCGCCAGAGGTACGAATGGGCGGCGGTGAGCTGATAGCGGCCAGGCTGGCCAGCAGGCCCACCTCGGGATAATCGATCTTCTGGTTCACACCCTGCTCCAAGTACCAGACCGTATCACCGGTGGCAACGGCAAGCAGCCGTACCGAGACCTCAACCTGCGCGCCACCGAACTCGCTGCCCTCAAAAACCGTGCCCAGCCGACCGGCCAGCACATAGTCCAGACCGTGGGCCCGACCAAGATCCAACGCCTCTTGCAAGGTGCCATAGGGCGCGGCCAGTTGTTCCACGGTCCGAAAAACCCGCTTGCCCAGTAAAACATCCTTGAACAGGGCAGCGACGCGCACCCCCTGTGCCTGACCGACATTGCCCGGCACCAGGAAGGGCAGGACGCCGACCTTCTTCTCCCAGCCGATATCACCAAGCGGGTGAATGTAGACCACTGGCGGGCCAGCCTTGATTGCGGTATCCGGCTTCACATGGCCAGACTTGAAACCGGTGCAGCCGTATGCCAACAGAGCAATCAGCGCCAGCACCGCGGCTCGGATCATCCGCCCCTGCCGATGGCCTTGCATGGCAAACTCTCCCGTGAACTCAGCGCTCATAGCCCGACAACTCAAAAGGGCGGTCCCCGCCGTCGCCATTGCCGCCTTCCGCGCCGCTGGCAAGCAGGGCGTTGATAGCGCGACTGCGCTGAATCTCGATACCGGCCACGGACAAGACATCCTGGCCACCGGCATCGATGAAACGAACATTGACGATCACAGTATCCGGCGTAAGCGAATAGGTGCCGGTAACCAGGGCCACGGCGTTGTGTTTACTGGCCAAAAGCCTGGCATCGCGGCTCAGGATGAGTTCGCCGCCCTGGCTCTTCACCATGAGCTCCGAGGCCCGTCGCACCTCGATCACGCCAAAACCGTGCCGGAACAGCCGGGTGGCCATGGCCTCGGTAAGGGTCCGGCCAAAACGGGTCGTCTGGTACAGATCATCGATGTCGACCACGGTGCTCATGATCAGCCGGCCGTTCTCGCCCAGAGGTTGCCGCAGTCCAGAGGTGAGCTGCACGGCCAGTTCCTCGCCAAGGCCGAAGAAATCAGGGGCCATGATGTTCATGCCCCGCCCCGCCCGACTCCAGACGCAACCACTGCCCAGCAAAATGACGCCCGCCAGCAGCAGAGTCAACACTACCCGGCCTGTTCTTGCGCCACATCTATTCGTCATAAATTGCCATCCCTGCTGTTATATGGAAGCAAGCATCATGCCGGCCAGCACCCTTGAAAAATGAGGCCTGGCCGACCATTAGGGGATCGGGGAGGGCCGGCCAGGCCTCTGGGAATTGCAAGCAATTCCCGGGGGGACTAAAAATCACGGTGCGTCAAACGCCTTCACCTGTACGGTCTTCTCTCGTGCCGGCATAAAGAGCCCCTCATCGGCCAGCATCTCCCGCACCATCCGGTCCATGCCGAACACCAGGCTGGCCGAGGCGCAGATCATGGCATCGCTATTCCTGATCAGCCTGGCATAGAGAAAAATCTGTTCGCGGGCATATGTGTAGGTACCAACCACCATGAACTGGGCCGGCCGGGAGTATTCCAACTCGTCGAGGTTGCGGGAAAGCCCGAACTCACCGTTGTTGTCACGAATCAGAATGTGCGGGGTCTTACGCACCTCGATCACATTTACCCCGGACCGCGCCAATTCCGCGATCATCTGCTCGCCCAGGAAGCGTCCCAAGGTAGAGGTGGCATAGAGGGCATTGAGATTGACAAAGGTGCTGACCGTGACCACGGGGCCGCCCGCCAGTTCATCCCCGGACGAGACCTTAAGCTCGCTTACCAGATCACGCACCATCCGCCGCAACGCGGCCCCGGCCTCACCGGCTATCGCCTGTTGTTGGGCCGTTTCCCGACGATCAGCACCTGGCAACGAAAAAAATCGCCACCATTGGCAATTCTCGCCCTCGGTCGGCCGGGGACCAACCCACCAGGTCCGGTAGGCGTAATCAGCGGGCATGGTATGGGCGGAATTGAGGAAATAGCCAACATTCGGCGGCCGGTCCCCGTAGCCGGTATACATGGGCCTGGATTCGGGGAAAACCTCGGCGTCGTTGCCCATAAACCAGCAGAACCCGTCGGATGCCGTCAACACGAGTGCTGCCAAGGCCAGCACCGCGACCCGCAGTTTATCCATCATATTTATCCTCTTCCTTACCATGCACACTCCCATGTCAAGGATCAGCCAGCTTTGGTCAAAAATCCGGCAACCTGCCGGCAAATCTCGCCGGGAAAAATTTTCCCTTCCCTGGCCTCCCTTACCGGCCTTACAGCCCGGTCGGCCCGCTGGATACCACTTCAGTGCGGCGTCCATCCACATTGCGGTTAGTACTAATGCATTTAGCTATTGCATTTTCCATGCCAGAAAATACAAGCTCCCAGGTCACGGCAAAAAATCCATTGCCAATCCTAGAAGAAAGTATATATTGGACCGTTTACGATTTTTGCATAGGGAGCGACCACAATTGCGACGGACCACTTCCCTCGCGTTTACAGTTTTCTCGGAAGGCCTCGCAGTGGCAACACTCCCAGCGCAATCTGCCGGCCATTTCGGCCACCCTGAAAATTTTCGAAAAAGGAGCGCCCCCAGCTTATGGCACGCATAACAGTTCAAGACTGCCTCTCAAAAATCGGCAACGAGAACCGTTTCGCCCTCATTCACCTGGCGGTGCAGCGGGTTCGTCAGCACCGGGATGGCCAGCCCTTCCTGGTCCAGTGCAAAAACAAGGAAATAGTCGCCACGTTGCGGGAAATTGCCGCCGGTGACGTCTCTTTTGAAACAATCGCGGATTACGACCGCCAGCCCGCCGCGCGCCGACCCGTCATGGAGGCTCCGCCCCCCGTCCTGGACGTGATCGGCGAGGAAGATTCGCTCTAATTCCGCATGAACACCGAATATTACGAAATATTGGGCGTGCCGCCCGATGCCTCGGCCGAGGAAATCAAAAAGGCCTACCGCAAACGGGCCATGGCCTGTCATCCGGATCGCAACCCGGGCGACCATGAGGCCGAGGAAAAGTTTAAGCAGGCAACCGAGGCTTACGAGGTTCTGGGCGACCTGGAAAAGCGCAAGATCTATGACCGCTATGGCCTGGAAGGCCTGCGCAGCAGCGGCTATTCCGGACCAGGTAATTTCGAGGACATTTTTGCCAACTTCGGCGATATCTTTGGCGATCTGTTCGGCTTTGCAGCGGGCGGTGGCCAGGGGCGCCACCGGGGCCCCGTAGCCGGATCCGACCTGCGCTACGACCTTTCCATCTCATTCATGGAAGCGGTCCACGGGGTGGAAAAGAATATTGAAATCACCAAACGCGACACCTGCTGGACCTGCGAAGGCAACGGGGCGCGGCCAGGTCATGCGCCAGCCACCTGCCCCACCTGCCGGGGGCGCGGCCAGGTGATCCGCGCCCAGGGCCTTTTTCGCATGACCACCACCTGCCCCGAGTGTCGCGGTGCGGGTGAGATCATCAAGGAACCATGCTCCGATTGCCATGGTGAGGGTCTGGTGGCCAAAAAGAAAAAGGTGGCGCTGAAGATTCCGGCCGGGGTGGATACCGGCGCGCGCATGCGGTTGCGCGGCGAGGGGGAAGGCGGCCGCAAAGGCGGACCGGCCGGTGATCTTTACGTCATCCTGCACGTGGAGACCCACGAATTTTTCCAGCGGAACGACAACGATATCCTCTTCGACCTGCCCGTCTCCTTTACTCAGGCGACCCTTGGCGACCGGTTGGAAATACCCACTATTCATGGCGCAGCCAGCCTCAACATCCCCAAGGGAACCCAGTCCGGCCAGCGCTTTACCCTGAGCGGTGAAGGGGTTCCGTCGCTCCGCGGGGGCGGTAAGGGTGACACGATCATTACGGTCCAGGTGCGTACCCCGCAACACCTTACCAAACGCCAGAAGGAACTGCTGAAAGAGTTCGCCGCCATTGAACAGGATAAGGAAGGGGCTAAAGAAGAGGGTTTATTGAAAAAAATCTTTCACATCTCTTCCTGACGGGGAGCGGTGACCCCCGCGCTGTCGCTGGACGGCCAGCCCTGACTATTAAAGATATATGCAAAGCCCTGGACAAAGGCATGGTATTTAGTAATATGGAACTCCTGCCAATTCCGGCGGCAGAAGCGGCGGCTTTGCAAGGAAGAGAGCCGGCTGAAACAATGATCGACGCCGTCTGGTCAGGCTCGTTTCACCACATAACAGGACACTGGAGAAGACGGAGATGGACAAGGAACAGCTTGAGTATTTCAAAAATAAACTTGAAAACATGAGCAAGAGCCTGCTGAACGAGGCCGAGAAAACGCTCTCCGACATGACCGATCATTCCGATAACTATCCCGACCCGACCGACCGGGCCGCGGCCGAGTCGGACCGCTCCTTCGAACTTCGCATCCGGGACCGCGAACGGCGGCTGCTCGCCAAGATCAAGGCGGCCATTGAACGGATCAACGACGGCGCCTACGGTATCTGTGACGAATGCGGCGACGACATCAAGCCCCAGCGCCTTGAGGCCCGCCCGGTCACCACCCTGTGCATCGAATGCAAGACCCGGCAGGAAAACCATGAAAAAACCCATGCGGGCTAACCGAGCAAATCATGCCTGAACTGCGCAGAGACCCAATCCTCGGCCGCTGGATCATCATTTCCACGGAACGGGGCAAACGGCCCACTGATTTCATCGTGGAAACCAACTCGGTAAAGGGTGGTTTTTGCCCCCTGTGCCCGGGCAACGAGAACACCACGCCGCCCGAGGTGCTGAGCTACGGTCGTGAAGCAGGCCCGGCCAACAGCCCGGGCTGGTCACTACGGGTCGTGCCAAACAAATACCCGGCCCTGGTTATCGAAGGCGAACTTGACAAGGAAGGCGACGGCATCTACGACAAGATGAACGGCATCGGCGCCCACGAGGTGATCGTTGAATCGCCGAACCACGAAGATGCCTTCTCCAGCCAGTCGCCCGATAAACTCCGCCAGATTTTCTGGGCCTTCCGGGACCGGATTATTGATCTGAGCCGCGACTCCCGCTTCCGCTACGTCATGGTCTTCAAGAACTACGGACGCGCGGCGGGCGCCTCGCTGGAGCACTCACACTCCCAGTTGGTGGCCCTGCCCATCCTGCCCCGCATGATCGTCTCCGAGCTGGAAGGCAGCCTCTCCTATTACCGCTACAAGGAACGCTGTATCTTCTGCGACGTCATCCGCCAGGAGCTCAAGCAGCAGGTCCGCATGGTCTGCGAGAACGAACATTTCATCTCCATCGCGCCCTTTGCGCCGCGCTCACCCTTCGAGATGTGGATTGTGCCGCGGCGCCATTCCTCCTCCTTCGTCGCCCTGGGCGAGGAAAGCTTTCACGACCTGGCCATGATCTTCTCGGAGAGCATGCGGCGACTGAACGCCTGCATTCCGAATGTGCCATACAACTTCGTGCTTCACACCGCGCCGCTCCGCTCTCAACCACTGGACCATTTCCACTGGCACTTTGAGATTATGCCCAAGCTGACCAGCATTGCCGGCTTTGAATGGGGCTCTGGCTTTTACATCAACCCCATTCCACCGGAGGACGCGGCCCGCTTCCTGCGGGAGGTGCAAATCTGATGGACCCATACCCTGTCAGCTCTCCCGTTACCAACACGCTTGCAGAGGGGTATTCATGAGTAAAAAGATCCTGCTCGTTGACGACGAAGAAAGCATCCATCTCCTTTACCGCGAGGAATTGCAAGACGCGGGTTACGAAGTCTTCTCGGCCATGACCGGCGAAGAGGCGCTGGCGCGCTTCCAGGATATCTCCCCTGATCTGGTCATCCTCGATATCAACATGCCGGGCATGAACGGGCTTGAGGTGCTGCGCCACCTGAAGGAAATCAACGCCAAGCTGCCGGTAATCCTCAGTTCCGCCTACCAGGAGTTCAAGCAGGATCTGGCCTCCTGGGCCTCGGACGAATACATCGTCAAATCGGCCAACCTCGACGAACTCCTGGCCGCGGTGGCAAAGCACCTCGCCTGAGCCGGGTCCGTCCGGGCCTTTTGCCACGTGTCTCATGAAAGACATCCAGAGCCAGCGCGATCACCGCCACATCGACATCCAGAAGGTGGGCGTCAAGAACATCTCCTATCCCATCACCCTGCTGGACAAGGAAAAAAAGCAGCAGCGCACCGTGGCCACGGTCAACATGTACGTCAACCTGCCCCACCATTTCAAGGGCACCCACATGAGCCGCTTCATCGAAATCCTGAACCACTTTCACGGTAGGATCGATCTAGCCGGCTTCCGGCAAATCCTCACCGAGATGAAGATCCGGCTGCAGGCCGCCGCCAGCCACATGGAAATCGACTTCCCCTACTTCCTCAAAAAAAAAGGCACCCCGGCCAGCGCCGCCATCCATGAGTATCGCTGCCGGATGCACGGCTCCCTGCATGAGGACGAAGACCTCACCCTGGAGGTGCAAATCCCGATCTGGCCGCCGCTGCCCACCCAGGGCCGCAACGTGCTGCCCAAATCCCTGGGCCGCTGGGGGGTGGCCGATATCTGCCTCAGGTTTCGCCATTTCCTGTGGATAGAGGATCTCATTCAGGCGGTGGAGGAGGTTACCTCCCATGACCGGCGCTGGCCCGCTGACGCGGGAGAAAGGAGCGAGAGCAGCCAGTCGGTAGAGCAGACCACCAAGGCCATTGGCGCCAAACTGACGGCCCTGGGCGACAACATCAGTTGGTTCACCGTCACGGTGAAAAATTTTTCCGAGGGCTTCACCACCTTTGCCTCCCTCGAATGGCCTGAACCATAAACAACACCCATGAACCCCGCAGGGAGAGCCATGTCCCACGAACTTCTGTTTGAAATCGGCACCGAAGAGATTCCGGCAAGCTTCATCCAGCCCGCCCTCGACAACCTGCAACAACTCCTCTCCGCGAAACTCATTGCCCAAGGTCTGGCATTTGACGGGGTGCGTGGCGTTGCCACGCCGCGCCGTCTGGCGGTGGCGGTGAGCAACCTGGCACCGCAACAGCCTGACCGTAAAGAAGAGGTCATGGGGCCACCGAAAAAGGCGGCCTTTGATAAGGACGGCGCCTTAACCAAGGCGGGCCTGGGTTTTGCCCAATCCCGCGGAGCCAGGGGGGAGGATCTGAAGGTCGTCTCCACCCCCAAGGGCGACTATGTCATGCTGGTGCAGGAGCACACTGGGGCGGCCACCGCCACCCTGCTGCCCGCCATCTTGGGAGAACTGGTCACTGAACTACCCTTTAAAAAGGCAATGCGTTGGGGGGCAGGGAAAATGCCATTCGTGCGCCCCATCCAGTGGTTGCTGGCCCTTTATGGCGGCCAGGTGGTGGAGCTGACCATCGACGGCCGGATCACCAGCAGCTCCACCACCCGTGGTCACCGCTTCCATGCGCCACAGGAAATTGTTGTGACCGGTTTTAGCGATTACCTGGAGCGGCTGCGCCAGGCCGATGTGGTGGCCGAGGTGGCGGACCGCCGCGCCCAGGTCCAGCAGGAGATCACCCGGGCCGCCACCCCAACCGGTGGCACCATCCTGACGGACGAGGAACTGCTCGACACGGTGACCAATCTGGTGGAGAGTCCCAACGCGGTGTGCGGCAGCTTTGCGGAAAGGTTTTTGGAACTGCCCATGGAGGTGCTCATCACCTCCATGCGCGAGCACCAGAAATATTTCGCCGTGCAGGACCAGGCGGGCGGGCTCATGCCCCACTTCGTGGCCGTCAACAACACCCGGGTCAAGGATCCCAAAGTCACCATGGCGGGCCACCAGCGGGTGCTGCGGGCGCGCCTGGAAGACGCCTTCTTCTTCTTCCGGGCCGACCAGACCAAACCCCTGGCCGACCGGGTGGACGATCTGGCCGGCGTCGTCTTCCAGGCCCAACTCGGCACCCTGCTGGAAAAGAGCAACCGCCTGGTGGAGCTGACCACCTTCCTGGCCAACCGCCTGGCCCCTGAGGCTGGCACCGACGCCACGCGGGCGGCACTTTTGGCCAAGGCTGACCTGCTCACCAGCATGGTGGGCGAGTTCCCCGCCCTGCAGGGAGTGATGGGCCGGGAGTATGCCAGGCGCCAGGGCGAAAGCGAGGGTGTGGCCCTGGCCATCCACGAACATTACCTGCCGGTGCGGGCTAACGGCGAACTGCCCCAAGGCACGGCCGGCGCCCTGGTTGGCCTGGCTGACCGGCTCGACACCATCGCCGGCTGCTTCGGTATCGGCAAGGTGCCTACCGGCTCGGCCGATCCCTTTGGACTGCGCCGCCAGGCCGTGGCCCTGCTGGCCATCCTGCAGGATCGGGCCTGGCCCCTCTCTCTGCGCGCCTGCGTAAGCCGGGCGCTGGCGGGTTACGGCGCCAAGATCACCGGCGAGCACGAGGTGGTGGTCGGCCAGGTCATCGACTTCATCCGCGGCCGCTTCACCAATGATCTAACCGGCCAGGGCGTACCGGCCGAGGCGGTGGAGGCGGTCATCTCGGTGGCCTTTGACGACGTGGTGGACTGCCGGCGCAAGATTGCCGCGCTGCTGGCCATCAGCGCCCAGCCCGCCTTCCCCGTGCTGGCCGGCGCCTTCAAACGGGTGCGCAACATCATCAAGGACCACG
>DYDL01000323.1 GCA_020717925.1 Desulfocapsa sp. | reverse complement strand
GTTGTTGTTGTGGCGCGCGAAGCGCGCGGCGAAATATTTTGTCAAAGTGGGGCAGGTTTGCAACCTGCCGATGGATGAATAAGGGTCGGTTGGCAGGTTGAAAACCTGCCCCACTTTGAGGACAGATTTTTATGAGCACGACAAACAAATCTGTGAATCGTCCTCCGCTCTACACGCTGTTGGTGGAGGTGGCGGGCTGGACGATGGACCGGACGGCGGACATTCCCAAGAGCCAGCGGTTCACCTTCGGCCAGCGGCTGGACAACCTGGCCCTCGACGCTTTGCAGGAAACGGTGAAAGCGATTTTCAGCGGCGACTCGAAACGCAAGGTCGGCAGTCTCGACGCGCTGCTGCTGGACCTGGAACAAATGCGGGTGTTGTGGCGGCTGGCCTGCGACCGGCGTTGGATCACCCAGCAGCAGTTGATGCACATCGGCGCGAAGCTGGATGAGGCGGGCCGCATGGCCAATGGCTGGCGGCAGCAACAGGCGCGCAAAGTGGGGGAGGTTTGCAGAGTGGGGCAGGTTTGCAACCTGCCACATCAGTGAACGATTGAGCAGGTTGAAAACCTGCTCCACTTTTTCTCTCGAATGAACGCCCGGCAAACTGCTCGCCGCTGCACGCTGGAGGCTGTCGCCTCCATCGAAAACCTGTTTCACGACGCCGCCAAAGCCCGCCGCGGCAAGAGCCGCCGGCCCGATGTGGAGGACTGGTGGCTGCGGCGGGAGACCGAGATTCTCTCGCTGCGGCAGGAACTGCTTTCGGGCGCTTACCAGCCGGGGCCGTATCACTTCTTCGAGATCTTCGAGCCGAAGCGGCGGTTGATCGCCGCCGCGCCGTTCCGCGACCGCGTGGTGCATCACGCGCTGTGCAACCGGATGGCGCCGCTCTTGGAGCGGACCTTCATCGCGCGCAGCTTCTCCTGCCAGATCGGCAAGGGCGCCACCGCCGCGCGGGAATGCTGCCGGCAGTTGGTCAACCGCCATCGCTTCGTGTTCAAGTGCGACGTGCGGAAGTTCTTTCCGAACATTGACCATGTGATCTTGTTCGACAAACTCGCGGCGTTGCTGCATTGCGAGGGTGTCATGGAACTGATACGGAAGATTCTAGGCAGCTACCAGGAAAGTGGAGAACGTGGAGCAGGTTTGCAACCTGCTCAATGGACAAACAATGGGCAGGTTGAAAACCTGCCCCACGTTGCCGCCCCTCTGTTTGCTGGCGACGACCTGGTCGCAGTGGCCGCGCGACCGCGCGGCCTGCCCATCGGCAATCTGACCAGCCAGCTCTGGGGTAACTTCTACCTCGACGGCCTCGACCACGGGTTGACGGAGCAGGAGCGGCACGGAGCGTATCTGCGCTACACCGACGATTTCCTGTTGTTCAGCGACGACAAGGAGCGGCTCTGGGCGCTGCACGCGTGCGTGCGGCAACAGCTCGCGGCGGTGCGATTGAAACTCGCGGAGCCGAAATCGCGCCTGCTGGCCACGGCGGAAGGCGTGCCATTCTGCGGGTTCCGGTTCCTGCCGGACCTGCGTCCGCGCGTGCTCGGCCCGACCAAGCGGCGCTTCGAGCGGCGGCGCTACCAGCTCGCCCGCAGCAAAGTGGGGCGGATTTGCAATCTGCCCAATCATCCATCATCGGGCAATCCATCATTGGGCAGGTTGCAAACCTGCCCCACGCTGACGCTCTGCGTCTTTTCATGGTATCAATTTAGCCGGGAAGCCAATTCCGAGGGCCTGCGGCGGGCCTACTGCCAATGGCCGCTCGATGCCCGGCTGAAACGGCGGCGGCGGAAGACCGCCCGGGTGTTGCGCGGGGGGTCGTGGAACAACGACAATCCCGACAACTTCCTCGCCTCCAACCGCAACAACAACAACCCCGACAATCGTAACGATAACAACGGGTTTCGTTGTGCGGGTGTGGGTGTGGGTGGTTCTTCTCCCAAGGCGATTGTGATACGCCCGATGCCGGGTGGCTCCTCGCTGCCCGGCCAGTGCCAAGAGGACACCAGCCTAACCGCCGCCCCCGTCCCCGTGCCTGCCACGGGAAAAGACGCGGCGCGGGCCGTGGCCGGTAACCCCGAAAGTTTCCGGGGCGAAAGTCACGGCCCGCTTTTCTCCGAAAAAGTGGGGCGGGTTTGCAACCTGCCAAATGATTTGATAATTGGACAGGTTA
>DYDL01000090.1:7700-12356 GCA_020717925.1 Desulfocapsa sp. | reverse complement strand
GGCCTGGGCGGGCTGGATAAGCACGCAGGTATTTCTTTGCATAAAGAATTCCGGAGGCTGTATTGCTTAGCCTTGGAATCATGCAATTTATGTCAGAAAATAGCAAGCATGTCCTCGGCAACTTTAGTTTAGTTGCCAGTCATCAACGGCCAGAACGTGGCTGCGTTGCGGTACCCTGAGACGTCGAACCTGTAGCCGTAGTGCCAGTTCCTGTTGTTCCCTGGTTTTGGCCGCCTTCGGCAAAAGCGGTGCCCACGGTAAGGATAACCAGAAAAATACCCATAATCAGTGTTTTCATGTCAATAGCCTCCCTTTTTCAGCCGGTTATAAATGTTAAATCAGAATATCTTCATAAATTATACATCATGGTTTCGCAAAAAAGACTGTGGCAATTTGTCTCATTTGACCGAAGCAAAAAAATCAGGAGCTTTTAGCCATTAATGGGTGGCGAATGCGCACTCGGGCGTAGAGCAGGCAGCAAGTGTTTTTTCAGGCACCTGCATGGGAGGCCTAAGCAATTACAAAAAGGCCCGTTCCCTGGTCAGGGAAGCAGGCCTTGGCTAAGCGTGGGGAGGTGGTGTGCGCGCCTATCAGCAATTCAGTATCATGGTCGCTGCATAAACGTTGTCGTGCTAGTTGACAGCAAAGCGGCGCTGGAAGCTCAGGGACAGGTTGCCGAACCAGCCACCGCCCAACTGCGTCTTTTCCGTGCCATTGGCCATGGTTTCGTGCTTGAGATCCTCATACAGTGGCAGTCCCGCCGCCAGCTTGAGGGTGAAGTTGCCGCCCAGGGCAGTGAGGAAGCGCCAGGAGGCCACCCCGGCCAGGTTGCTGCGGAAGCCGCCGCTCTTGGCCACCTCGACGTTGTTGTACTCATTTTTTTCGGTCGAGACCGCGTCCGCCTCCAGGCCAAGCATCATGTCATAGTTTGGGGTGTAGTGCACGGCCAATCCCAGGCTGCGGTCATCTCCGAACTTGAAGTCGTCACCATTTTCCAGCTTGTAGCGGTAGCTGCCCGAGGCGTGCATCCAGAAATCGCCCAGACGATAGGTGTAGAGCAGTCCGCCGAGCAGGGTGAAGTCGCCGGTGCCCATCTGCACCCCGGGCATGCTTACCAGTTCCTTGTCAAATTCGCCGGTCGGCAGGCTTGCGCCGCCCAGAACGCTGACAAACTGGCTGTAGCCCGTATCCTTCCAGAGGTTGTAGCGCAGGGAGACGTCGGTGTCGCTCAGGCCTGTGTTTGTGGTTTCGGAGGTGGACGCCCCACCCATGGTGTACGACACCATCTTTTTTTCAAGATAACTGGCGTTGATCCCCAGGGCCAAATCATCAGTGATGCCGTAGCTGGCCATGAGCATGGTGCCGTCAGCGGTCATCTCCTTTGGGCCCATGCCGCCCTGTCTGACCACGAGATCATAGGCGTCTTCGGAGTCTGAGCCGATTTTTGGGGTGTCCATTTCCATGTGCATTGTACCAACGCCGAGGCCCAGCGAGCCCTGAGCCGGCAGCACGGCCGATTGCATTCTGGTGGGCATGGTCATGGCCATGGGAGAGATTACTGCCAGGGCCTGATCAAAGGTGACGATTGCGCCGTGATGTTCCAATTGAAACGCAATGGCCGCCTCCGTGCTGGCAAAGGCGATAAGGCTGGGCATCATGTCCGGGGTCAGGTCGCTGGAGAGCACGTAGGCGGCCTCCTTGGCCGGCAGCTCTTTGCCGGTCTTGAAGTCGCGTACCTGGATGGCGCTAAAGGCGTCCGGGCCGCCAGCGTCCTGCACCAGCCGGAGCAGGCAGGGGACGCCGCAGGTCTGGGTGGTTTTACCGTCCTGGTGTTTTAGTGTGCCAGTGGTCTGTTGATACTGGTCAAGGTACATGCCACAGACCTGGCAGCCTGGTCTGGCGCCACCGCCATCAGCCAGGGCTGCCACGGCCGGCAGCAGGAGAAGCAGGGAGAGTAATGTTATGCCCATCATGTTCCGCATAGTGTCACCGTGATTTATAGAAAAAGGGGAGCCAAGGTTGCGCGGTTACGAAAACCTTGGTTGCAGGATTGCCATTCAGCGAATTATGCTTAGGTCGAATTTTTTACCACTCAGATTATCAAGTGGATCGCTGCCTGCTCGCAATGCGGCAAATTGTCGCAGTGGATGTGGGGTGGCCCAGCCTTACCTGTTGGGTGGATACTTATAAAGTTTGCGCTGTAAGGTGCGGCGATGCAGGCCGAGACGTTCGGCCGCGGCAGAAATGTTGCCTTCGCAGTCGGCCAGTACCCGTTGAATATGCTCCCATTCAGCCCGGGCCAGGGTAGGCGGTTCAAAATCAGTAGCCTTGTTCGCCTCTGGCACCGGGGCGGCGAGGCCCAAGGCGCGCAGGATATCGTCCACATCCGCTGGTTTGGGGATATAATTGACCGCGCCTCGCCGGATGGCCTCGGTGGCCGTGGCGATGCTGCCAAAGCCGGTGAGCACTACCGCCTTAAGTTCCGGGGCAATAGCCAGGGCATCGGTCAGAACCTCCAGGCCCGAGCGGCCCTCCATCTTCAGGTCGATGACTGCCAGGGTCGGGTGGTGAGCCCTGACCAGTTGCAAGGCCTCATCATGGTTGCCGGCGGCAAATACGGTGAAGCCACGCCGGGCAAAGGCGCGTTCCAGCCGCTGGCGAAAGGTCACTTCGTCATCCACGAGCAGAATAGTGTTGTACTGCCGGGTCTCGTTCATGCCAGCACTTCCTTCAGATTGAACCAGAGGCGAACAGTGGTCCCAAGGTTGGGCGTAGATTCGATGGCCAGGTCACCGCCAAAACCCTCGGCCAGCGATTTGGCCAGGAACAACCCCAAGCCAAGGCCATGGCCCGTGGCCTTGGTGGTGAAAAAGGGTTCCACGGCTCGTTCGCGAACCTCCGCGGCCATGCCGAGGCCGGTATCGCTAATCTCAAACCACAGAAAGGTCGGATCAGACCAGCAGCGCAGCTTGATCCGGCCCTCTTTGCCAGAGGCTTCCAGGCCGTTTCCCACCAGCCCCTTTAGAGAGCGTTTCAGTGATCTTTGCGGCATGCGCAGGCACAGTTGTTCCGCCGCGCAGTCGATGTCCAATCTGGCGGCCGCCTCAATGCCCAGGTTGGCCCGCAGGGCGGCAAACAGCTCTGCCAGGGTGAAGGAGGCAAAGGTCTCTCCCAGATGTTCACCAGCGTCCGAGGACATCTGGCAGAGGATATCTTTGCAGCGGTTCACCTGATCGCGGATGAGCAGGGTGTCCTCCAGCAATTCTTCCGGTTCGCCGTGGTCATCAATGGTATGCAGCATCTCGCCGGCAGCCAGCGCGATGGTGGCCAGGGGGGTTGAAAATTCATGGGCCGCGCCAGCGGCCAGGGTGGCCAGGGAGGCGAGGCGGTCGGAGCGGCCCTTTTCCTCCCTGAACCTGGCCAGGGTAGTCTCATGACTGGCCAGGGCTTGCTGGATGCGACCCACGAAAAAGACGATGAACAGGGCGGTGATGGTGAAGCCCAGCCACATGCCGTGCAGATGCAGGGTGAGATGCTGGTCGAGGTTGGCGTAGTCCACGCAGGCCAGGCGAATAGGTTGTTTGGCTCCGCCGGTAATCTGCAGCAGCATCGCGTCCGCGGGCAGGAAGAAGAGCAGACCGTAACAGGCGATGGCAGTCAGGGTCAGCGCCCAGGCCCAGGGGGGGCGCATGAGGACGGCGGCCAGCACGATATGGACGAGGAAGAGAAAGGTAAAGGGGTTCATGACACCGCCGGTGAAGTGTAGCAAGGCGGTGAGCAGAGCCACGTCCAGGAACATGACCATGACGAACAAACCTTCTCCAATGGCCTGTCGTCGGTGCTGGAGAACGGTGAAGCCCAGGTTGCTGGCAACCTCGAAAAGCAGGATGGCGGCGAGAATCGGCAGAGGGACGGTGATGTCGTAGAACAGGGCCACGGCGCCGATCAACAGCACCTGGCAGCCCACCGCGCCCCAGCGCAGATGCAGGAGCCAGGAGAAGGCGATGCGCGAGGGGGCGGGGTCGTTCAATTCCTACTTCAGCCGCTCCATGGCCGCCAGTTCTTTTTGCATGCAGGAGAACATTGCCATAAAGCTGCCGTTGCTGGCGTCGGCAATGGTTTGACAGTACTGCTGTATGCGCGGCGGGATATTCATGTGCATGATGGTGGTGCGGCTCAGGCTTTCATCCTCGCGCCTGGCCATTTGCAGACAGGCCTCTTCCACCTGGTAACTGCCGTGATTTGCCTCCGCCACTTTGCGGCAATAGTCAGGCAGGTTGTCGAGCGACCGGCCCGGGCTTTTCGCTGATGCAACCTCCCTGGCGGCAACCGGTGCGCTCTCGGCGCCCTTCTTGTTTGCCTTGGCAGGGGTAACTGGTTGCGCCACTGCTGCCGCTTTCGGGAGTGGCGCCTCAACCTTTTCCGGGGCAGGGATCTCGTTTTCCGGGATAAAGCGGCCGCTTTGAAAGTAGCCCTCGATCCTGGTGCCATCGGCATTCTGGATCACGCCGCGGCCCTGGGGTTTGCCGTCTTGCACGGAACCGGTGTACCGGCCGCCGTCCGCGAAGGTGATGGTGCCCTCGCCGACCAGTTTGTCGTATTTCCACTCACCCTTATAAGAAGCACCATCCTTCAGGGTGTAAACCCCCTGGCCGT
>DYDL01000090.1:0-7293 GCA_020717925.1 Desulfocapsa sp. | reverse complement strand
CCTGAAAAACCCGGCATCTACCTGATGAAGGATGCCAAGGGGCAGGTTCTTTACGTGGGCAAGGCCAACAACTTGAAAAAGCGGGTGGCCTCCTACTTCCGGTCGAGCGAACGATTGCCGGCCAAGACCGTGGCCCTGCTTGGCCGGGTGCATAACATCGACACCATCATTACGGGCACGGAAAAGGAGGCCTTGATTCTGGAAGCGGCCCAGATCAAGCAATATCGGCCACGCTATAACGTGATCCTGCGGGACGATAAGAACTACCCTCTTATCAAGGTGACGGTGGATGAGACCTGGCCCCGGGTAGTGATGACCAGACGGCGCGGCCATGACGGAGCCCGCTACTTCGGCCCCTATGTGTCGGCCGCGGCCATGTGGACGGTGCTGCGCATGCTGCGCAAGGTTTTTCCCTTGCGCCGTTGCAAGGGACGAGAGGTTCAGGAGCGTGTCCGGCCCTGTCTTGACTTTCAGATGCAGGGCTGTATGGCACCCTGCGCCGGCCAGGTGGATACCGGCGTTTATCAGGATATGGTGGCCTCGGTCATCGCCTTTCTGGAGGGCAAGAGTCGTGCGCTCCTCGATCATCTTGAACAGGCCATGCGCCAGGCCTCGGCCAGCCTTGATTTTGAGGCAGCGGCCTTGTGCCGCGATCAGATCGCGGCCATCCAGGCCACACTGGAAAGACAGGTGGTGGCGGCAGGTCATCGACGGGACCAGGACACCTTCGGCTATGTCCGTCAGGACGTTTCCATTGGCCTTGCCGTTTTGCAGGTGCGCAAAGGGGTATTGATGGGCCAGCAGACCTTTTACCTGCCGCAGCCCCTTGGCGATGACCCCGAGATCATGGCCCAGGCCCTGGAGGTTTTCTACGCCGAAGGGCAGGTGATTCCGGCGGAAATCCTGGTGCCTTTTGCCCCGGTGGCAGAGGCGGCCCTGCGGGAGGTGCTGTCTGAGAAACGCGGCCTGGGCGTGACCATCCATGTGCCTCGACGCGGGGATGGGATGCGACTGCTGGCCATGGCCCGGCAGAACGCGGCGGAAATCTTCGTGGAAAGGGAGAAGCGTGACCGCTCCTGGCAGGCCCTGGCCGGTGAGATGACAAGACTCCTGCATCTTAAGCGGCTGCCGGCGCGGATTGAATGCCTGGATATCTCCAACCTTGGCGCGGAACAGACGGTGGGCAGCCTTGTTTGTTTCATCAACGGCGAGGCTGACAAAGGACAATACCGGCACTACCGGCTCAAGTCCACCACGGGTCCGGATGATTACCGCATGATGGAGGAGGTCTTGCGTCGCCGTTTCGCCGTTGATCGTGCCGCCGGCGTGCTGCCTGACCTGCTGCTGGTCGATGGCGGCAAGGGTCAACTCAATATCGCCCGCCGGCTGCTTGACGATGCAGGTCTGGCCAAGGAGATCGACCTGCTCGCTATCGCCAAGGAACGGGAAGGGGAGGGTGACCGCATCTTTGCCCCGGGCCGCAAGAATCCCTTCCCATTCAAAAGACATGCCCCGGTGTTGCTCTTTCTGATGCGCATTCGTGACGAGGCGCACCGTTTTGGCGTCACCTTCCACCGTCGGCTGCGGGGTAAGCAGGCCATGGGATCGGCCTTGGATAACATCCCTGGACTGGGCCCGGTGCGTAAAAAGGCGCTGCTGCTCGCCTTTGGCAGTGTTAGAGGTATCGGCAAGGCCTCGACCGAGGAACTGGCCGGGGTGGCTGGCATTGGACCGGAACTGGCCCGGCAGATCCATGACCATTTGCAGGTCAATAGTCTTTCATGAATCGGCCGTGACCTGTCGGTTGGGCTTCCTTGTAACGGACTCAGTCCGCCCGCAGGCGGTAACCCACCCCTGATTCAGTTCGCAGCAGGCTGGGGCGGGATGGGTCGTGTTCGATTTTGCGCCGCAGGTTGCTGATGTTCACCCGCAGCACATGCGGTTGCTCCAGATGGGAAGCGCCCCATATCCGGCTGAGCAGTTGGCGGTGGGTGAGCACCTTGCCGGCGTGGGTAACCAGCAGCCGGAGGATTTCGTATTCTGTGGGGGTGAGTTGTACCTCTTGGCCGGCCACCAGCACCAAGCGCCGGGCCAGATCCACCTCAAGTCCGCCACTGCGGAAGATCGGCTCCGGAGCCTGGCCAACGACCCGCCTGAGCGACCCACGGATGCGGGCCAGCAGCTCCGGGACGCCAAAGGGTTTGCTCAGGTAGTCGTCCGCGCCGGCGTCCAGGGCAGCCACCTTGTCCTCTTCCCGTTCCCGTACCGACAGCACGATGATCGGCACGGGCGACCACTCGCGCAACCGCCGTATCACCTCCACCCCGTCCAAGTCGGGCAGCCCCAGGTCGAGCAGGATCAGGTCCGGCCGCACTGCCGCTGCGGCGGCCAGGCCGAGGCTGCCGTTTTCCGCCTGATGCACAACAAAGCCGCTGCTTCCGAGCACGGTGGCAAGCAGCCGCCGGATGGCGGCCTCGTCGTCCACCACCAGGATACGGGGGGGATGCTCACCAGGCTTCGTCTCACCCATGGGTTGTGACCTCAGGCTGTGGTGGCGGAGCGAGGGGCAATCTGATCATGACGGTCAGTCCGCTGTCCGGGGTGATGGAGGCGCTGATCTTACCGCCGTGGGCCTGGACAAATCCTTTACAAATGGAAAGACCGAGCCCGGTGCCGCGCGCACCCTCCGGCGCCGGTACCCGGTGGAACTTGTCGAATATCCGTTCCAAGTCTGCTTCGGCAACACCGGGGCCATGGTCGGCCACCTCTATGACCAGCCACCCCCGGTCAGTCCGGGCATTGATGCCGATGGGCTGATCCGGCGGCGAGTACTTGAGGCTGTTGTCCAGCAAATTAACCAACACCTGGATCATGCAGCCCATGTCCAGCATTACCAGCGGCATGTCCGGGGCAAGGTGTATCGCAATCTCCCTTTTTCCCAAGCGCGGATCAAGTACCGACAGGGCGCAACCGATCAGTTCCTCCACATCACAGGGCGTGTATTTCAGTCGCACCGCGCCGGCCTCCAGGCGGGTCATGTCCAGCAGGTTGCCGACAAAGCGGTTAAGACGGGCTGCCTCTTCGCAGGCGGTGGCCAGCAGCTCGGCCCTGGCCGCCTCGTCCAGGTTTTCCTGGTCCCGCAGGCTGCTCAGCGCTCCGGTGATGGAGGCCAAGGGGGTGCGCAGGTCGTGGGAGATGGAGTTCAGGAGCGCCCGCTCCAGGGTCTCGCGGGCCGCCAGGATCTGCGCCTGCTCCGCCTGTAGGGAGAAGCGCACCCGCTCCAGGGCCATGGCGGTCTGACTGGCAAAGGCGTCGAGCAGAAGTCGGTGCTGTTGGGAGTTGTAGTCGGTCTCCTCTTCCAGTCTGACCCCGAGCACCCCGTGGATGGTGGTCGCGGTCATAAGCGGCAGATAGAGCAGTCCTGCCGAGCCCAGGGTGGCGGTGCCGCGGCCTGCCTCCCGGTGATTGCGGAAGGCCCAGTCCGCCACCGCCCGCTCCTTGAGGTCGAGATCCAGTTCCTCGTTGGCTGAGATGATCTTGAGTTGTTCCCCCTCGGCCAGGAAGATAACGATCTCGGCGTGTAGACTCTCCCGTATATTCCTGAATACCGCGCCAGTGACGGAGACCAGGTCGGCGGCTCCGGCAAGATCGCGGCTCAGATAGTAGAGACTGGCGGTCTGCACCTCGCGCAAACGCAGCGCCTCCGCCCGTTCACAGCCCCTGGCCACCTGCGAGGTGATCACCAGCCCCACGATAAGGAAAACCCCAAAGGTCAGCAGGTATTCGGTGTCGGCCACTACCAAGGTAAAGAAGGGTGGGACAAAAAAGAAATCAAAGGCGAGCACCCCGAGCATGGAGGTGAGCACCGCCGGCCTGAGGCCGAAACGGATGGCAGCCACCACCACCGCCAGCAGGTAAAACATCACCATGTTGGTGGGAGAAAAAAATGATTGGACCAGGCTGCAAAGCATCGTGGTTCCAGCCACCAAGGCCACGGCTGCCGCAAACCCCGCCCAGGGAATGGTACGAATCGGGCGACGTTGCCTGGTGGCCGTGCGCCGTTCATCCGGGTTCATGCTGACCACGTAGACATCGATTTCGCCGCTTTGCCGGATGATCTGGTCCACGATGGGCGGCCGCAACAGTTCGCGCCAGCGTGGCCGGGTGGGCTTGCCCACCACAATTTTGGTGATGTTGTGGCGGCCGGCGTAATCGGCCACCGCCTCGGCCACGGTGTTCGCGGTGACTGAAGCCACCTTGGCCCCCATGCTTTCGGCCAACCGGAGATCGCGCCAGATCCGTTCCCGGTTTTCACGGCTGAAGCGGCCGGTGTCCGGGGTTTCGATGTACACGGCATGCCAGGGAGCCTTCATTTCGTCGGCCAGCCGCCGGGTGGTGCGCATCAGCTTCTCGCCGAAGGGGCTGCCGCTGATGCAGACCAGCAGCCGTTCCGCCACGGTGCGGGGGCCAGGAATGGCGCGGGCCTCCATATAGGAGCGCATCTGGTCGTCCACCCGGGATGCGGCGCGGCGCAGGGAAAGTTCCCGCAAGGCGATGAGGTTGCCGGGCTGGAAGAATTTTTCCATGGCCCTGGTCGCCTGCTCGGGGATGTAGATCTTGCCCTCGCTCAGCCGCTCCAGCAGCTCGTCCGGCGGGATGTCCACCAGTTGGATCTCCGTGGCCAGGTCAAGCAAGAGGTCCGGCACGGTCTCGCGCACCACCACCCCGGTGATCTTCTCCACCACATCGTTGAGGCTTTCGAAGTGCTGGACATTGACCGTGGTGTAGACATCGATGCCCGCGGTCAGCAACTCCTGCACGTCCTGCCAGCGTTTTTCATGCCGGGAGCCCGGCGCGTTGGTATGGGCCAGCTCGTCTACCAGGGCGATCTGGGGATGTCTTGCGAGCACCGCGTCGAGATCAAGCTCGAAGAGCTGAACCCCCTGGTAGATAAGGCGCAGCTTGGGCATGGCCTCAAGCCCTTCCAGCAGGGCGTCGGTTTCGGTCCGGCCATGGGACTCCACGTAGGCCGCCACCACGTCCCGTCCTTCTCGCTTGCGCTGGCGGGCCGCGCTCAGCATGGAGAAGGTCTTGCCTACCCCGGCCGCGTAGCCGAGGAAGATCTTGAGCTTGCCCCGGTCGGCCTGGGCTTCCTCGGCCTGGGCCAGCTTGAGCATGGCTTCCGGCGAGGGCCGGATGTCGTCGCTGTCGTTGGTCACGATTGGGAATCCAGCGCCCGGTTGAGAAGAAGGACGTTGACCCGTGGCTCTCCCAGTAGGCCAAACTGACGGCCCTCGGTGTGGATGGCCACCAGCCCGGTTACGGCTTCCTCGGGAAGATTGCGCATCTTGGCGATACGCGGAATCTGTAGACGGGCCGCGTCGAGTGAAATGTGGGGATCAAGGCCGCTGGCCGAGGCCAGCACCAGATCGGCGGGGATGGGGCCGGTGACGCCGGTGGCCCGCAAGGCTTCGACCCGTTCCGCCACGGTGGCGAGGAAGGCCGGATTGCTGGGGCCGCTGTTGGAACCGCCCGAGGCCATGGGATTGTAAGCAAACTCGGCGGTGGCAGAGGGCCGGGGCCAGAAATAATGTGGCCCGGTAAAGGGCTGGCCGATCAGTTCCGAGCCCGCCGCCTGGCCGTTGGCATCGATAATCAGGCTGCCGTTGGCCTGGTGCGGGAAAAGGGCCTGGGCGATTCCGGTCACCACGGCCGGGTAGAATCCGCCGCAGAGCACGGTGAACAACAGGCACATCAGAATGGCTGGTTTAAGTTCTTTCATGGTTTGGTTCTCCGAATGTCGCCGGGATAAATCATTATACAAACAAACCGACCACCAGGTCGATGGCTTTGATGCCGACAAAAGGCACGATAATGCCGCCCACCCCGTAAATGAGCAGGTTCGAGAGCAGCAGTTTTTCCGCCGGCATGGGGCGGAACTTGGTGCCTCTTAGGGCCAGCGGCACCAGACAGGGGATGACCAGAGCATTGAATATTACCGCCGAGAGGATGGCGCTCTGTGGACTGGCCAACCGCATGACGTTCAGCGCTCCGAGCTGGGGGTAGATGGAGAGCAAGGCCGCCGGGATGATGGCAAAGTACTTGGCGATGTCGTTGGAAATGCTGAATGTGGTGAGGTTTCCCCTGGTCATTAGGATCTGCTTGCCCACCTCCACGATATCCAGCAATTTGGTGGGATTGCTGTCCAGATCGATGATGTTGGCCGCCTCCCGGGCCGCCTGGGTGCCTGTGTTCATGGCCACCGCCACGTCGGCTTGGGCCAGGGCCGGGGCATCATTGGTGCCGTCGCCGGTCATGGCCACCATAAAGCCTGCCTCCTGGCTTTCTTTGATCAAGCGCAACTTGTCCTCCGGCGTGGCCTGGGCCAGGAAGTCGTCCACCTGGGCCTCGGCGGCGATGGCGGCGGCGGTGAGCGGATTGTCGCCGGTAATCATCACCGTCTTGATGCCCATGGCCCGCAGTTGGCAGAAGCGCTCCTGGATGCCGCTTTTGACAATGTCCTTGAGGTTGACCACGCCGAAGATCTCAGTGCCGCAACAGACCACCAGCGGGGTGGCGCCGGCTCGGGCGACGCGATCGACCACCTGGGCCAGGTCTGCGGGGATAGCTTCCCCACTCAGAACCCGGACAAAGGCGACCAGGGAATCGGCAGCACCCTTGCGGTACTGCTTTCCTGCCGTGTTGAGCCCGGAGAGGCGGGTTCCGGCGCTGAACTCCACCGGCTCACCATCGGCGGGCATGACCTGTTGGTCAAGTTTAAATCGTTGGCGGGCCAGGGCTACAATGCTTCGGCCCTCCGGGGTCTCGTCGGCCAACGATGCCATCAAGGCTGCCTCGGCCATTTCGCGTTCGCTGTGGTTGCCAACCGGAATGAACTCCACCGCCTCCCGGTTGCCGTGGGTGATGGTGCCGGTCTTGTCCAGGAGCAGCACGTTGACGTCGCCCGCCGCTTCAATGGCCCGGCCGGAGAGGGCAATGACATTCTTCTGGCATAACCGGTCCATGCCGGCGATGCCAATGGCAGGCAAGAGCGCGGCGATGGTGGTGGGCGCAAGACAAACAAACAGGGCCACCAGCACGGTGAGCGATACCGGGTGACCAAGGCCGGTGGCCGCGACGCTGTAGATGGAGAGGGGACTGATGTTGGCGCAGACCAGGAGGAAGACCAGGGTCAGGGCGATGAGCAACACCTCAAGCGCCACCTCGTTGGGGGTCTTGCGCCGCTTGGCGCCTTCGATCAGGGAGATCATCCGGTCCAGGAAGGTTTCGCCG
>DYDL01000322.1 GCA_020717925.1 Desulfocapsa sp. | reverse complement strand
CAGTTTCTAGTGCCATGGAACATTATTTCTTGCGCATGCATATGGTAGGTTGGTTAGGCGGCTTTATGCCGCAAGTACCCCTTGAGGTCTAATCCAACGTGATATTGTTGGGTTGCGCGGTGAGACCGCTAACCCAACAAAACAGCCGCAAGCCTGCATTCCACAAATCGCCGCATTTTACCTTGCAAAACATCTATAGTATTAATAAAATGCCAGGTAAATTAGACGGAGATCACATAATGTCACGCTACCGGCAACGGCATATCGAAGGCAAACTGCTCGAATACCGCAAGTACTTCAAGGCGGTTCTGGTCACTGGGGCTCGGCAGGTGGGCAAAAGCACCCTGCTTGCCCACCTACTGCCCGGCATGAAGACCATTGTCTTTGATCCGGTGCAGGACCATTACGGGGCAAGACGCGACCCTGATCTGTTCCTGGAGAACTTTCCGCCGCCTCTGGTGCTCGACGAGATTCAGTATGTCCCGGAACTGCTGCCGGCCTTGAAACGCAAGATCGACAGCCTTGCCAAGTCTGGCCAATATTTCCTGACCGGTTCCCAGAATCTCGCCATGCTCCGTTCGGTGGCCGAAAGCATGGCCGGCCGAGTGGGCATCCTGCATCTGGAGGGCATGACCTCTCATGAAATGTTTGACCGCCCCGATGGCCTGTGGCTGCAAGCATTTCTCACCTCTCCAGACCGTCTTATCAAGGAAAATCAAGGCGTGCTGGAGGTTCCTCCTTTAAGCAGGTTGCTCTGGCGTGGTTCTATGCCCGGAACCCTTGATCTGCCCGACACGATCATCCCGGATTATTGCCGCTCCTATATTCAGACCTATGTGGAACGGGACGTCCGCATGGTGGAGGATATCCGGGAACTGGCGTCGTTCTCGCGTTTTCTGGCGCTGTGCGCCGCCTTGACCGGTAGTGAGATCAACGCCTCCCATATGGGCCGGGAGATTGGCATCACCCCGGCCACGGCGAGGCGATGGCTGGACCTGCTGACCAACACCTACCAGTGGCTCGAACTGTTACCCTATCACGGCAACACGATCAAGCGGGTGAGTGGCAAAAGGAAGGGCTACTGGCGGGATACGGGGATCGCCTCGTCGCTGCAACGCATCACCTCCGCCGACAGCCTGGCGGTCAGCCCGCTCTTTGGCGCCATGTTCGAGACCTTGGTGGTGAACTCCATTTTCCGGCAGGCTGAACTTCTGCCGACTCCTCCCCAGCTCTATCACTGGAGGACAACGGGCGGCGCCGAAGTCGACGTGATCTTGGAACTGGATGGGTGGCTCTATCCGGTGGAAGTCAAGGGCAAATCGTCCCTTTCCGGCCACGACACCAGCGGCCTCCGCGCCTTCCGCCAGACCTACGGCCCGGACCGGGTGGGCCCGGGGCTGGTCATCCACGCCGGCCGCGAATGTTTCCGTCTCGACCGGAACACCATCGCCATGCCATGGAATATCATCGCGCCAAAGCCGTAGGTCGGTTAGCGTAGCGCTTTATTCAGCCCCCTGCTAACCCGACATCAACAACAGCCGCATCGTCTTGATTTCGTAAGTATCCATACGTTTTACCTGTCGTTTTTTCGGGTGACAAATATTCTACGATTACCACTATCCCGCCTACCGGCTGGCCGGCGGCGAGGCCTGATTTTTTTCGAAGTTTCTCGCCTGACTGGACTCAGTCCTGACCTTTTTTTGAATTGACAAAGATCTTGTCGTGCGCTAATCGTGACACACTTAGGGAGCATTAATCACACGCAACGCTTTGGGCGGAATTGCGGTAGGGAGCAATGGAATCGGCGACAGGAGGCACGGCGATGAACTTTCCGGCAGACCTTGTTTCGTTAGAAACGATCACGAGCAATATCCACCTGATTCGCGGCATCAAGGTCATGCTGGATAAGGATCTCGCGGAGCTTTACGGGGTAGCGACCAAACGGTTCAATGAGCAGGTTCGCCGCAACCAGGCACGTTTCCCATCTGATTTCATGTTTCAACTCACCAAGGACGAATACGACAACTTGAGGTCGCAAATTGCGACTTCAAGCGCAACTTCAGGCCACGGCGGCAGACGGCATCCGCCTCTTGTTTTCACCGAACATGGGGCCATTATGGCGGCGGCAGTCTTGAACAGCCAGAGGGCCGTCGAGACAAGCATTTACGTGGTCCGGGCCTTTG
>DYDL01000089.1:9560-12416 GCA_020717925.1 Desulfocapsa sp. | reverse complement strand
TCCGGGTCTTCGATCTCCTGGACCCGCTCGTAGCCGACCTTGGCCAGCCAGCGTTTGAACGGCTCGGCCTTGGGCGAGGGAATGGACTGGATGATGCGGAAGATGCCTTCGGTATTGGCGCTGTTTGTTTTTCTAGTCTTGCCGTCCGGGGCGGTCATCGCAAGGGGGGTACAAATTGTACCCCAGTTGGCATCAAGCGCCGGATCACGCTGCCGCATCTTTTTCACATACTGCCGTGGGTCTGTGCTATCGGTCAGGGCTTCCACGATATCGGAGACTGAAAACCACCATTCATTATTATGTAAAGTTCGCCGGATTTCCTTGCCCTTGAAGACAACCAGTTTGACGTCCATATTGTTTTCCTCAAATCCGCGTTATTACCAATTCAGGGCACCATACCAAATGCATGTATCCTGTGTCTGTTCGACAAAAACCCGGTTTCTTGACTAAAGCATACCACCAGGCCTGGGACAAATAGCGTCCCAGGCCAAAAAATCTGGATTTTTTTTGAAGCATATCCCGCCTTCCTGACATGCGCAAGGAATTGCTCTACATCCGAACGTGCATGCAAAGTGCATTTCAGGTTGTCGCCCAGGCCGGCATTGGGTACATTGCGGCAGTGCGTTTTCAACATCCATTATTTATAAGCGAGGGGTCATGAAGGTACGAAAGGCTGTCATTCCAGTGGCTGGTCTGGGAACGCGATTTCTGCCGGCCAGCAAGGCCATTCCCAAGGAGATGCTCACCGTGGTCGACCGACCGACCATCCAGTACATCGTCGAGGAAGTCGTGGCTTCGGGCATTGAGGAGGTCATTCTGGTGACCAGCGCCGGCAAGTCGGCAATCGAGAACCACTTCGACTACAACTTCGAACTCGATACCTTCCTCGAACAGAAGCGCAAGCACGGACTCGCCGAGGAGGTCCGCCATATCTCTAACCTCATCGACGTGGTCTCGGTGCGCCAGAAAAAGCCCCTGGGCCTTGGCCACGCCATCTGGATGGCCCGCAACGTGGTGGGCAACGAGCCCTTCCTGGTTTTGCTGGGCGACGACTTGGTGCAGGCCGAGACCCCGTGCTGCAAGCAGATGCTCGACCTGTTCGAGGAGTTGCAGACCCCCATTGTCGCCATCCAGCGGGTGCCGCAGGAGGAGACCCACCAGTACGGCATCGTTGAAGGTCAGGCGGTGCGGGACCGCCTGACCAAGGTCAATCGCCTGATCGAAAAGCCGGCGCCCGGCACCTCCGACTCCAACATGGCGATCATCGGTCGCTACCTGCTCACCCCGGAGATCTTCGACCTGCTGGAGAAGACCACGCCCGGCCACGGCGGCGAAATCCAGCTCACCGACGCCCTCATGGCCCTGTCCAACAAAAATGGTATGTACGCTTACGAATTCGAGGGCACCCGCTACGACGCCGGCGATAAACTGGGCTATCTCAAGGCCATCGTTGCCTTCGCCTCTTGCCACAAAACCCTGGGGCCCGCCTTCCGCCGCTACATCAAGGAGATGGCCGCCACCCTATGACCTGTGTCGAGGTAGCGGTCGCCGCGCCCCTTGGGCATACCCTTACCTATGCCTGGCCAGATAACTGCCCAACCACCCTTGCCCCCGGCCTGCGCCTGCTGGTGCCGCTTGGCAACCGACTGATCACCGGCTACCTGCTGGGCGAAGCCTCGGCCCCAACGGCGGGCCAGAAAATCAAGGCGGTGGCCGAGGTCATGGACCCGGCGCCGCTCTTCCCGGCCTCCATGATCCCCTTTTTCCGCTGGATCGCCGACTACTACCACTTCCCGCTGGGCGAGGTCATCAAGACCGCGCTGCCCGGCGGGCTCACCCCCCGCAGCGGCCGCCGGGTCAGCCTCACTTCAGCCGGTCGAGCTCATTTCACCGCTCCCGAAAACACCAAAAATGTTCCCGACTGGCTGAACACCCTGCTGGACAAGGGGGAACTGTCACCCGCCAGCGTCCGGCGCCTGACCGCGGCCCGCGACCGCCGGCTGCTGGATGAGTGGCGCCAACAAGGCTATCTTGATATCAGCGCGGAGATAACCGGCCATACCAGCCGGCCCAAGACCGAGACCTGCGTATTGGATCTGGGTGATAGGCCCGACCCTCCAGCCCTCACGCCTTCGGAGCAAAAAACCTTGGAGATCCTGCGCCAACAATTGGCCGCTTGCGGCCTGGCCATGGTGGCCCGCCAGGACTTGGCCAGGGGCTATGCCGGCGCCCGCAAGGGTTTGCAGGGCTTGGCAGCCAAGGGCTATGTTCGTCTGGAGGAGCGGCGGGTTCTGCGTGACCCCTTTGGCGAACCGCCCCCCCATTTTCCTGAACCAGAGCGCCTCACCGAAGAACAGGATGGCGCCCTGATGTTCCTGCTGCCCGCCATCCGGCAACGACGCTTCGTCCCCTTTCTGCTGCACGGCATCACTGGCAGCGGCAAGACCGAGGTCTACCTGCGGGCCGCCGCCGCCACCCTAGCCATGGGCCGTTCAGTGTTGGTGCTGGTGCCGGAAATCGCCCTCGCCACCCAGTTGGAAGGCCATTTTTATTCCCGCTTCGGTGATCAGGTGGCGCTGCTGCACTCCGGCCTGTCCGCCGGCGAACGTTTTGACCAGTGGCACCGGCTGGCCAGCGGCGAGGCCCTGGTGGTCATCGGCGCCCGCTCCGCCGTTTTCGCCCCTCTGCAAGACCCCGGACTGATCATTGTGGACGAGGAACACGACTCAGCCTACAAACAGGAAGACGGCCTGCGCTACCACGGCCGCGATCTGGCGGTCCTGCGGGCCAGCCAGACGGCGAGCGTGGTAATCCTGGGCTCGGCCACGCCGTCGGTGACCAGCAGCTTTCACGCCC
>DYDL01000089.1:0-9297 GCA_020717925.1 Desulfocapsa sp. | reverse complement strand
CTCACCCTGCATCAGGCCAAGAACGAACTCCTCTGCCACTACTGCGGCTACACCTGCCGGGCCAACATCATCTGCCCCCACTGCCACTCCCCAGACCTTTACCACGCCGGCCTGGGCACCGAACGGGTGGAGAGCGAACTGGTGCGACTCTTCCCGCGCGCCAGCATCGCCCGGCTGGACCGGGACACGGCTACCAACCGCAAAAAATACCTGGAAATCCTGCAAGGTGTTCGCCACCGCGAGATCGACATCCTGGTCGGCACTCAGATGATCACCAAGGGCCACCATTTCCCGCATGTCACCCTGGTCGGCGTGGTGTGGGCCGACGCCGGCATGGGCCTCCCGGATTTCCGGGCCGCCGAGCGCACCTTCCAACTGCTGGTCCAGGTCACCGGCCGGGCCGGTAGGGGCGAGCAGCCGGGCCGGGTAATCCTGCAAACCCACCAGCCTGATCATTACTCGGTGACCACGGCCCAGAACCACGATTACGACAAACTCTACCAGCAGGAGATCGCCTTGCGCCGCACCCTGGGCTATCCCCCCTTCAGCCGCCTCATCAATCTGGTGCTGGACGGCGTGGAGGAAGAGGCTGTGCGGCAGGCGGCGACCGAACTGGCCCACGTTGCCCAAACCTGCCGAGGCCGAGTGACGGTCTTGGGGCCGGCGCCAGCGCCGTTGTCGCGCCTGCGCGGCCGTTACCGCTGGCAGGTGCTCCTCAAGGGGGCGGCAATGAAGCCGCTGCATCAACTTTACCTGCATTTGGCAAAAAATCCCCCTGCCGGGGTGCGTGGCGGCACGGTCAAAATGGCGGTGGACGTTGACCCGGAGAATATGTTATAAGGGGTAACCTGAAAATCACTGCCAGCACGCCGCGTTTCCATGGCGTGCCAGGGAAGCACGCATTATGACCAAAAGAATAATCGTTACCGACCCCATGCCGGTCCTGAAGGAAACCACCAAGCCGGTCACCGTGTTCAACGAAGAGCTGCGCCAGTTGGTGGCGGACATGGCCGAGACCATGTACGACGCGCCCGGCGTCGGACTAGCCGCCAACCAGATCGGCGTGCCCCTGCAGGTGGCGGTCATCGACATCACCAACAAGGAAGAAGAGGAGCCGCGCCTCATCGTCCTGATCAACCCGAAAATCGTCAAGAGTGAGGGCGAGCAGTGCGACGAGGAGGGTTGCCTGAGCGTGATGGACTACTGCGCCCAGGTGAAACGCTTTGACAAGGTCTGGGTTGAGGCCCAGGACATCGACGGTGCCCCCCTGCACTTCATGGCCGAGGGGTTTTACGCCCGCGTCATCCAGCATGAACTGGACCACCTGAACGGTAAGATTTTCGTGGACCGCTTGAGTTCCCTGAAGCGCACCCTGTACAAAAAGCGCCGAAAAAAACAACTCAAGGAAGAAAACGCCTGATCCTGGCGCGTTCCCAGTCCATCATGAAACCCACGCCCTTTCGCATCGTATTCATGGGCACTCCGGACTTTGCCGTGCCTTCCCTGCAGGCCCTGCTCGACCACGGCGAGACAGTGGTGGCGGTGGTCACCCAACCCGACCGGCCCAAGGGTCGAGGCAGGCAGCTTGCCGCCCCGCCGGTCAAGGAGCTGGCTTTGCGCCATGGCCTGCCGGTGCTGCAACCCGACAAGATTCGCACCGACGCCTTCCGCGAGACCATGGCCGGCTATGCGCCAGACCTGCTGGTGGTAACCGCCTATGGCCGCATCCTGCCAGGGCCGCTGCTGCGCACCCCGCCTTTAGGCACCATCAACGTGCATGGCTCGCTGCTCCCCAAATACCGGGGCGCCGCCCCCATCCAATGGGCAGTGCTCAACAACGAGGTCGAAACCGGGGTCACTATCATGCAGATGGACGAGGGCATGGACACCGGCGACATCCTGCTGCCCGCCAGCCTGCCCATCGATCCCGACGACACTGCCGCTTCCCTGGCCGCGAAAATGGCCGCCCTCGGCGGCCGGACCCTGGTGACCGCCCTGGATCTGCTGCGGGAAAACAGACTTATCCCCAGCCGGCAGGACGACCGCCTGGCCACCCTGGCGCCACCGCTCACCAAGGAACAGGGGCAAATCGACTGGGCCCGGCCGGCCAGCGTCATCAGCGGCCTCATCCGTGGTCTGGACCCATGGCCAGCGGCCGTAACCACCATCGCCGGCCGCCGCTGCAAACTCTTCGCCCCGCGGGTCATGGCCGGTCAGGGCAATGAGACCCCGGGCACCCTGCTTAAGGGTGATGCCGCGGGCTTCTTGATCGCCACTGGCGACGGCCGGCTGCTGATTCGCGAAATCCAGCCCGAGGGGGGCAGACGCATGGGGGTTGGCTCCTTTCTGTCAGGTCACCCGCTCCCGGCTGGGACAATATTCCGATGAAGAGCACCGCCCCGAGACGCCACCTGCTGGTGGTCGGGCTCGTCCTGGCCTGCCTGGCTGGCGGCGCGGCCGTCTTGTTGCGCCACGATGACCTGCTGTACCAGGCACTCTTCCATATGCACTCCGTCCGCGCCCAGGGCGAAGTGCTCAGGCAATCCTTCCTTGCTTACGGCCATTGGGCACCGATGCTTTTCATGGCTTTGCAGATCATGCAGGTGCTCATCGCCCCGATTCCAGGCGAGGCCAGCGGCGTTCTGGGCGGTTACCTCTTCGGCGCCTGGCCAGGCTTCCTCTACTCCAGCCTCGGCTTAACCCTTGGTTCGTGGATCGCCTTTGGCATCGGCCGGGTACTCTGGGAACTGATGCCGGAACGGCTCATGGTAACCAGGCTGTACCGGCGTTTTAACACCCTGGTGAATGCGGGGGCCTTCGTCGTCCCCTTGCTCCTTTTTCTCATCCCCGGCATGCCCAAGGACGCCCTTTCCTACCTGCTGGGCTTCTCCCGCATGCCACTCCCCATTTTTCTTGTCATCGCCGGGTTGGGACGCATGCCAGGCACCCTTATGCTTTCCTTGCAAGGCGCCGACGTACAGGCGGCCAACTACCGGCAACTGACCGTGCTGGCTGGCATCTCCCTGACCCTGGCCTTGGCCGGTTTTCTTTATCGCCGCAAACTCCTGGCCAACCTGTTGCATTGGCAGCGCAGAAGAACGCGGGGCACCTTGCAACCACCGGAGGACAAACCATGAGTCAGCCAGCCATCATCGCCTATGCTGACTGTTTTTCGGGCATCTCCGGCGACATGTTTCTGGCCGCCCTGCTTGACGCCGGCCTGCCCGAGACGGTACTGCAAGACCAACTGGCGCTGCTGCAACTGGCGCTGCCAAGCATGACTATGACAACCGTCCGTGACGGCGCCCTGCGGGCCACCCGCCTGACCGTGACGCCCGAGGCCGACCAACCGCACCGTTCCTGGGCCACGATCCGCCAAATCATTCAGGCCAGCAACCTGGCGCCACGCATCCAGGAAAAGGCCCAGGCCATCTTCGCGGTGCTGGCCGAAGCCGAGGCCAGGGTGCACGGCTGCCCGGCGGACGCGGTCCATTTCCACGAAATCGGCGGCTTGGACGCCTTGGTCGATATTGTGGGCGCGGCCATTGGCCTGGACTATCTCGGCATCAACCGACTTGTCGCCTCGCCCCTGCCCATGCCACGCGGCTGGGTGACCTGCGCCCACGGCACTCTGCCCCTGCCACCCCCGGCCGTGCTGGAGATTCTGCACCATACCCCGGTCTACGGAGTAGAGCTGGCTGAGGAACTGGTCACACCTACCGGGGCTGCCATCCTCAAGGCCGCCGCCATTACCTTCGGCCCCATGCCGGCTATGATCATACGGAAGGTGGGCTACGGCGCCGGCGGCCATAACCGTGCGGACGGACTGCCAAATTTGCTCCGGCTGGTGATCGGGGAAGATACCACCGGCTGCGAGGCGCAGACGGTACAGGTGGTTGAGACCAACCTGGATGACTGGTCACCGGAGGGCTTTCCGTATTTGACAGAGCAGCTTTTCACCCTGGGCGCCCTGGACGTGGTCTTGATCCCCATCCAAATGAAAAAGGGCCGACCCGGTTTCCTCCTGCAGGTTCTCACGGATGAGGCCCACAGCTTGGCGATCAAGCGCTGCCTGCTCACGGAAACCACGGCCATTGGCCTGCGCTTCCGCACCGAGCAACGGCTGACCCTGCCCCGTGCCTTAATCAGCGTGGTAACTCCCTGGGGGGTGATGCAGGCCAAACGGGTGGAGACCCCCGGCGGGCCGGTGGTAACGCCGGAATACGAAGAATGCCGCCGGGTGGCGAATGAGCACGGCCTGCCACTGCGACAGGTGTACGCCGAGGTCGCCTGCCTGGGTCGCGCCGCTACGCAGCCAGAGAAAGAAAACCCATGAACTACCGCGTCATCATGGCCCTGGCCACCGGCCTCTACACCGGTTACCTGCCCGGGGCGCCCGGTACCTGGGGGTCGCTGGTCGCCCTGCCCATCCATTTCGGGCTCAGCCATCTGTCGCCGACCAACCACGGCCTGGCCCTGATCGCCATCCTGCTGCTGGCCGTGGGGCTCGCCGGCTCGGCCGAAAAGATCCTGGACCGGGCCGACCCACAGGTAGTGGTCATCGACGAGATCGTTGGCATGCTCATCACCCTGATCGGCGCGCCCATGCAGCCGCTGGCCTGGCTCGTGGGTTTTGTCCTCTTCCGCTTCTTCGACATCCTCAAACCCTGGCCCGTAAATTTCATCGACCAGCGCTTTCACGGCGGCCTGGGCATCGTCCTGGACGACGTCATGGCCGGCATCTACGCGCTGGTTGTCCTGCAAGGAATTTGCCGATTGGCCGGATGGTCGTGAGGTGCTTGGGTGAGTGAAGTCCTTCGTTACTTCAGGATTTGATATGAGGTCAGGAGAGGGAACCCACCAGGGCCGCGGCGATCTCATCCTGCATCAGCTCGATAACCCGAACCGGATCGTTGGCCCGGGTGACGGGCCGGCCCACCACCAGGTGATCGGCGCCAGCGGCCAAAGCGCGGCCCGGGGTCATGACCCGGTTCTGGTCGTCGCCCCCTGCCGCCACATTGTCACCGGGCCGGATGCCAGGGGTGACGATGAGCAGCCTGGGCCCGAGTTCCTGTCTAATTCTCGCCGCCTCCAAACCCGAGGAGACGATGCCGTCGCAGCCCAGTTCGAGGGCGCGCTTGGCTCGGAAGGCCACCAGGTCGGCAATGGACTGGGTCATGCCCATGGCCCGCATATCCTCCTCGCCAAAGCTGGTGAGCACGGTGACCGCCAGGATCCTCAGGTCACCCCGGTCCTGAAGCGCGGCCCGCAGAATGGGGTCGTTGCCGTGCACCGTGGCCAGCGCCACGCCGCGGTCGCGGATCTGGTCCACGGCCAACCGCACGGTTTCCGGGATGTCAAAAAACTTGAGGTCGAGCATGACCTTATGGCCCCGGTCAACCAGCCAGTCCACCATGCCGAACCAGTCGGCCATGAAGAGTTGCAACCCTACCTTATAAAAACCAATATGTGATTCGGTGCGGCGCACGATCTCCCTGGCCTGGGTCTTGTCGCCCACATCCAGGGCCAGGATGATACGCTCGCGCAGGGGGATATTCTTTTCCTTCATGGCTCCGCACTCCTGCGCCCGCTTGGCGGGCAGGGTAGTCTTGAGGGTAACGGTCGTGGCCAGCAGCCCATGAACTACCATGTCCCGCTCTTGCTGACAACGGAAAAGCCTCTGCCTGACCAGTGCCTCACCAGACGTCAACCGCTCGGCAACCAGCGGTTTGGTCGGACTCAAGACTAAAACAATAAAAAAATATTATGATTTTTTTTAATGCCTCCCCTTTTGACCCTGTGGCAACCTCATCATAATTTTCAAAAAAACAAACGAAATAAGCATGTTACATATTTTTACATGGCCACCAAACCGCATGGCACGAGACTTGCTAACAATACTTAAGTGAAAGAGGGGGAACAAATGATAGAGGGGCGCAATCATGTCCGCCCACCCAACAGTTCTGGATGACGGTAACGCCATTCTAACCAAGAGGGACGCCATGATTAGCCACAACGCAACGCCATCTTACACTCCAACCCAGCATACGACCATGGACAACGGCTGGCTCTGGCCGCTGCTTATCATGGCCACCCAGGTGCTGCTTATCGTCTTCCTGGGTTGCTACACCCAGGCCTTGGCTGGTCAGCACCGCTGGGCCACCGGCCGCATCCTGGTGCAACCCGCCGCCGGCCTGTCGGAAGAAGATCTGGGAACTGTCCTCAACAAACATCGCGGCCACAGCATGAAAAGACACCAGCGGCTCAATCTGCATGTGGTGCAGGTTGACCCCGAGTCCGAGCTGGCCGTGGCCCAGGCCTTGGCCAAGGATCCCCATATCGCCTATGCTGAACCGGATATGCTGGTGGAACTGAGCGCGATCACCCCCAATGACCCGGATTACGCCAAGGCCTGGCACCTGGCCAAAATTCAGGCCCCGACGGCCTGGACCACCACCCAGGGAGAGGGAATCATTGTGGCCATTCTCGACACAGGTGTTGACGCCACCCATCCCGATCTGGCCGGACATGTCCTGGCAGGCTGGAACACCGCCTCCAACTCGACTCTTAGCAGTGATGTTTACGGGCACGGCACCATGGTGGCCGGCACCGTGGCTGCTTCCACCAACAACGGCATAGGCGTTGCCGCCATTGCCGGCGACGCGCAGATCCTGCCCGTGCGAGTCACCAATTCAACCGACGGCTATGCCTATTACAGCGACATCGCCGAGGCTCTCACCTGGGCGGCCGACCACGGCGCCAAGGTCGCCAACATCAGTTACGACGTCACCCCCAGCGCGGCGGTGACCAGCGCGGCCCAGTATTTACGGAGCAAGGGCGGGGTGGTCGTGGTGGCGGCAGGTAATGCCGGGATTAACCCTGGTTACGCCGACAACCCGTCCATGATCTCGGTTTCCGCCACCGGCAGCACCGACACCAAGACAAGCTGGTCGAGCTTTGGTAACTACGTAGATGTATCGGCCCCTGGTTCCGGCATCTGGACCACCACCAATGGCGGCGGCTATGCGGCCGTCTCCGGCACCTCGTTCGCCAGCCCGGCCACCGCTGCGGTGGTGGCGCTTATCATGGCCAGCAATCCTGGCCTGTCACCATCGGAAGTGGAAGATGTCCTGATCAAGTCAGTCGATGACCTTGGCGCCCAAGGTTGGGACACCTCCTACGGCAACGGCCGGATCAACGCTGCCAGGGCCGTGCAGATGGCCACGCAAAACATTACCGTCGACAGCCAGCCGCCGGTGGTGACCATGACTTCGCCAAGCACCGGCACGGTTGCCAAGGGGTTGGTGGCCGTTACGGCCAGCGCCCTGGACGACACCGCTGTGAGCAGTGTCTCGTTCTATGCCAACGGCAATTTGATCGGCACAAGCAGCACCGCCCCCTATAAGTTCAGTTGGAACTCCACCCTGATCGAGGATGGCCCGGCAACTCTGTCCGCCACCGCCGTCGACGCCGCCGGCAACCTCGGCACTGCCACGACCATAAGCGTGACAGTTGATAACATCCCTGCTGTCCAGGTCGACAAAAAGCCGCCCACGGTATCCATCACCAGTCCCAAGAATTCCGCCACGGTGAGCGGCACGGTCTCGATTGGCGTGCGGGCCGCGGACAACATCAAACTGGCACTGGTCACCGTCCTGGTTGACAACCAGATAAAATGCGTGGCCAACACCAGCACCGTTACCTGCAAATGGAGCACCGTCGGCGTCGCCGCCGGGACGCACACCATCAAAGCCGTGGCCCAAGACAGTGCCGGCAACACCGCCACCAAGAGCGTAACCGTGAAGCTGGCGGCCAGCAAAGTTGTTAGCAAGGTCAAAAGTAGAAGATAACCGCCCTCTCTCCGTCCCCTTCTCCCCAACAGGGCGCCCTTGCCAGGCGCCCTGTTTTTTAATGAATAGAGCCTTTTGCAAAAGGCTCTATAGTAAATGATTTAAGGTGGTGCAAATGTTGAATGCAGTCAATATCGCGCCCAGGATTGCTTGCCCTGCTGGGCTTCGGGCGTGGTCGAGGTTCAAGCGGACAAAACGCTGCCGCTTTCTCTCCAGCCTGTCACCTGGATACCCTTGTGCCGATACCTGTCGGAACCGCCGTGAATCAAGGTGGGCGAGTCAACTGCTTCGCCTGCAAGGGCTTGCCATTTCTCCAGCCCCTTGAAAAATTCCTGGTTCACTGTTTTTCCGGATTTGATCTCTATCGGAATTAGCCGGTTGCCGTTTTCGACGATGACATCGATCTCATTGCCGTTGCTGTCACGCCAGAAATAGAGGCTGCGGGGTTCACCCCGGTTCAGTTGTGATTTTACCAGTTCGGCGATGATCAAGGTCTCGAAGATATTGCCCCGCAAGGGGTGGGTCTCCATCTGTTGCGGTGTCCTGATCCCTAGAAGCCACGACACCAGGCCGGTGTCGTAAAAATAGAGCTTGGGCATCTTGACCAGCCGTTTGTTGAAATTGGCATGGTGGGGGCGGAGCAGGAAAATCAGGTAGCTAGCCTCAAGCACCGATATCCAGGCCTTGACGGTATTGTGGGTAATGCCGCATTCCGTAGCCAGGGAGGAGAGGTTAAGAAGTTGCCCGGTCCTCCCGGCGCAGAGGCGGACAAAGCGTTGAAACGTTTCCAGATCTTGAATTTTGAGCAGTTGCCGCACATCGCGTTCGATATAGGCGGTGACATAGGCTCCGAACCAGGAGGTTGGCGCCACATCGCGGTCGTAAAGCGGCGGATAGCAGCCGGTGAGCAACATGGTGTCCGTATCCGGCGGCAGCTTGTTGGCCCGCCGCAACTCTGGGAGAGAAAATGGCAGCAGTTCGATGAAGGCAGTTCGGCCAGCCAGGGACTGGGTTATGCCGGACAGCAGCCCGAATTGCTGGGAGCCGGTCAGAATATAGCGCCCCATGCGGCCGTCTGCATCGACAATGGTTTGCAGGTAAGAGAGAAGTTCCGGGCAGCGTTGTATTTCATCGAACACCGCGCCGCCCGGATAGCGCTCCAGAAATGAACGGGGGTCGTCCTGCGCGGCCCGGCGAAGATCGGGATCTTCCAGCGAGACATAGGGGCGGTCGGCAAAGATGGCCTTGGCAAGAGTAGTTTTGCCCGATTGCCGCGGCCCGGTCAAGGTGATGATGGGAAAACCGCGCAGCAAGGTACGGATCGTCTTGGTACTGTCCCGTGGAATCATGGTGTGATCCTATTCTCCATTATGCAAATTGTCAAAGCTTTTTACATTTTGCATAAAATGAAGTAGCAAAAGCTAGTCGGTGGTCAAGATTTGCAAGT
>DYDL01000321.1 GCA_020717925.1 Desulfocapsa sp. | reverse complement strand
TGGAGAAGAAGGAAAAGAACGACCCAGCCGGTTTTCATCTGTTCAGGACCATTCTTCAGGATTCCTTGGCGAGGTGGAGAACCGCGCCGAAGAAGCCTGTTATTTAGAGCCTGTCCCAAAAGGTCCCGTTTTTCATTGTCGCAAAGTGGCGACAGTCGGCGAGACAGGTGCGAGATAGATCGGAGGTGCCGGGCGCGCCCTATTTTCAGGATTTTGCCTGGGAAGGCCCGATTTTGGGCAGAATCCGGCCAAGGCAGGATCGAAGGGAGAGCCACTCTCAGCGCTGGCGGCGAATCACGCCGCTTTGCGTTTGACCACGGCAGCAGCAAGACGTGCCAGCACCCACAGGTCATGAGTTAAGATGCACCACGCCACTGTGATTCTCCGATGGGTAAATCCTTTGCTCAGCATTTTACCACACAGGAACACATTTTTGAAAATGGCAATCCGTCCTTCGGTTTGACCCCGCCGTTTTTGTAGTTTCAGGAATCTCGGATCCTTGGAGCGATCATCCAATTCCCGGGGATCCTTCGGGCAAATCGCATTGTAGATTTCATACTGCTCCAGAAGCTGGTCATTGGCAAGACTATGGAATCCGCGGTCGGTCGCTACGGCCTCGATGTCTCCATAGGTCCTTTTCAGGATGTTCACGTGGCGCTTGAACAACTGGCTGTCGGCGGGCGGTTGTTTCCGCATCAGCTCCCAATCCACAATCAAGCCATCCTTCTGCTCGGCCAGAAGCAGTCCGTTTCCGAATTCCACTTCCGCCTCCGCCTTGCCCCGCACCAGCACATGCACATCTTTTTCGTACAGGCTGAGAATCTTCTCGGCATTGGGCACCAGCCGTTCGCCGATGATCCGCTCATGCGCCTGCCTAATCGCCTCTGGCAGTTGGTCCAGAATGTTCTGGATCCGCTTCATAATCAAGTCCGCCTCCGCCTTGCTCAAATCGGTTTCTTGATAATGTTTCTTCAACATCTGCCTGTACCTCTGGCCATGCCGGCCCACCGTGGCCGCCAGTTTTTTAAGTTCGCGCAACACGGCCTTGCGATGTTTCTTGCCGTCCTTTTGGCGGCGGCTGTGGGTGATCCGCATGCAGAGGCGATTGCAGGCGTTCATCAACGAGGCGGGGTCGGGAATCCGGTGCTTGAGGCCGTGCTTGCGGATGGTGCCGATGGCGGCGATCAGTGTGCGCGTCGAATCCCGAAGCAAAACCCAATCCACCGGGAAGTGAATGTTGGCCTTCACGCAGGTCGTGTCCATGAAAACATCGTCCACCCGCAAAGGCTGGTCGAGCCCCAGCAAATTCAGGGCGCCCTCCGGCGTACCGACCGATTGGACCAGCTTCCGAACCGCCTGTTCGACCGCGGTCACTTTGAACTCCTTCTCGTATCGTTCCAGCGTGCTCTTGGACGGCGGATGGGCGCCGTCGAGCTTCCCCACCTGAATGAACCACTGCAACAAGGGGCTGTCGGCCAGCCGAACACTCAGTTCGCGGAAGGAAACGCCCAGCAGTTGGTTTGCAATATTGCAACGAAACGCCCGGTGCAGATGCACCCGCTTGTTCGCCCGCTGCCGGTCGAAACCTCTCCGCTGCTTCCACGTGTCGCCCGGCTCCCCGGCCTGTTTCGTCCAAGCGTCGAGCGCTTGGGCGACCAGCCGATTTTCGAGGCCGCTTTCCACGATCAAATGGTCTATCTGAATCAGTTGCGTTCGCTGCTGCTGATAATCCGCACAGCCGTACACCACCCCCAGAGGCGGGCGCAGTTCCTGTTGGAAAGGGGGCAAGTCATTCATGGCTTCAGGCTTCTTCCCGAGGCCGGCGTCCCTTCGTTCAGACGCAACAGGAGCTTGCACTTCTCCATCCCTAATTCAATCCAGCGATCCACCAATCTTTTGAACTGCTTGTACTCGGCCACGTGTCGGCGAGCCAGCGGCACGAACTCAGCCCGGACGTAGTCGGTCCGGCTTTTCATTCGATGCGTGTAACTCAATTGCCAATATGCACCGCGCCGATTCGCCGGGTTGCGGTATTGACGGGTCAGGCTCCCCGGACGCAGATCGCCGATCCGGGCCAGCCGCCCGCGCAGGCGATCCACTTGGCGATCCAAGGCGGCCATCCGCGCCACCATTTGACGGGTAGACATTCGTTTCGTATTCATGACAGCATATATATGCTATACTTATGGCGCCGTCAAACATATTTTTCGAT
>DYDL01000320.1 GCA_020717925.1 Desulfocapsa sp. | reverse complement strand
CAATGTGGTGATCACCCGCAACGATTTGGGCCAGCCGATCTCGGCCAAGACCTATATCCCTAACAGCACCACCACGGTGGCGCTCGAATACACCCACACCTACGACACCTTGAACCGTTTGGACGTTTTCACCGACAGCCGTGGCGGCGTATCGTTGAACTACGACTACAGCCCGGCCGGTCGCTTGAACAAATTCACCGACAGCCACGGTAACGCCACCAACTATCTCTACGACGCGGTGGGCCGGTTAAACGGCATCTGGGCGCCGAACTACGGCACGGTAGGCTTCCGCATGGATCCGGGCGGGCGGATCGTCGAAAAGCTGTTACCAAACGGCGTGGGCACCCGCTATGCCTATAACGCTGACAGCACGCTCAGTCAGGTAATCAACCACAGCAACAGCACCACGATCATCAGCCAGCACAACTACCTCTACGACGGCTTCGGCAATCGCCGCCAGGCCACCGACCAGATCAACGGTGTCAGTCAGACCAACACCTATACCTACGACAGCCTGGACCGGCTGCTCACCGCGAAGCACGGCACCGTGACCCTGGATGAGGCGTACAGCTATGATCCGCTTAACAACATCTCTCGGCAGACCATCGGCACACCGGTGACAACCACGAATGCCTATGTGTACGACGCGGCCAACCAGATGCTGGAAACCCGTAGCGGCACAACCGCCGGCACGCTGCTGGCCGCCAACGTCTTCGATGCCAACGGCAGCCTGACCAAGAAGTGCGTGGGCGGAACTATCACCAGAACCGCGACCGACTGCCAAGGCGGCTTGTCCACCACGTTCGTTTCCTACGATAGTCTGAACCGTCAGTTTTTGGCATTGAGGTACGATACCGGGGGCTTGTATTATGAGGGATATGCCTATGACCACGAAGGACGTAGAATCGCCAAAGTAATCAACAATAATACCATCACAGATCTATTTTTGATATTCAGCAGACTACCGGCACGCTGGTGACAACAACCACCGCCAATGTGTATGACACAGCCAATCAACTGCTGGAAACCAGAAGCAATACCACCACCGGCACGCTGCTTGCCGCCAACGTCTTCGACGCCAACGGCAGTATGACCAAGAAATGCGAGGGCGGCACCGTCACCAGAACCGCTACCAACTGCACCGGCACCACGGTCACGACCCTGAACTACGATAGCCTGAACCGCCAGGTTCTGGCACAGAAGAGCGGGCTGGCGGCCGAGACTTATGCCTACGACCACGAAGGCCGCAGAATCAGAAAAACGAGCGGCACTACCACCAGCAACTACCTGTACCAGGGCGAGGACATCCACGCCGAGTACGGCACCGCCTATACGGCACCGAATGCAGTCTACACCCACGGCCCGGCCACGGACGACCCGCTGTTGCGCCTGGCCGGCACCATAGGCCCGAATGCCACGGCGCAGTATTATCATCAAGACGGTATCGGCAGCGTGGTGGGTGTGAGCAACTCCACCGGCGCCACCGACGCCACAAGGCGTTACTCCGCCTGGGGCGAAGCGCTCGGTCTCGCGGCAGTGAATAGTACGAGCCTGCGCCTCACCACCACCCCGGCCGTGCAAGGCGGTACCCTCGGCCTGGCATGGTCGGACATCGCCAATCCGACCCCCAACGACTGGGTCGGCATGTATGCCGTGGGTGCGCCAGACGGGAACTATCTGGACTGGGCGTACACCACCGGCGCCAGTGGTGGCGCACTCACCCTGCCCCTGAGCAATCCCACGCTCCAGCCCGGCGCAAGCTACGAAGTGCGCTTGTGCGCCAACGACGGCTTTACGCGCCTGGCGACCAGCGCATCGTTCACGTTGAATCCGACCGCTCCGACGCTGATCACCACCACGGCCGCCAGCAAAGGCAGTGGACTTGGCATCGCCTGGAGCGGTATTGCGACCCCGACCCCGGCCGACTGGGCGGCGGTGTATGTTCCCGGTGCGCCGGACGACAACTATCTGGACTGGGCGTACACCAACGGCGCGAGCAGTGGCGCCCTCACCCTGCCCCTGAGCAATTCCACGCTCCAGCCCGGCGCCAGTTACGAAGTGCGCCTGTACGCCAACGACGGCTATACGCGCCTGGCAACCAGCGCACCGTTCACGCTT
>DYDL01000088.1 GCA_020717925.1 Desulfocapsa sp. | reverse complement strand
CCTGCCCGCGGCCTTGGGTCTAAAATACCCGAAGGCGAAAATGGAAAGTTGTTGGCAGTACGTATTTCCCACGAAGAATCGATCCATCGACCCTCGTTCCGGCAACCAAAGGCGGCATCACGTACAGGAGTCTGGCTTGCAGAAGACGGTGAAACGCGCCGCCCTGCTGGCGGGAATTCGTAAACAGGTGGGTTGCCATACCCTGCGTCACAGTTGATGTTCATTCACGCCGAGTTGCTGACCCTGGCAAAGATGCTGTCGCCGGCAAACCGGTTGCATATTTTTTGCAAGTATGATTATCATACATGAATGAAACCCGTAATCCAAACTCCTTTTCTGCCACGGGCCGCCGCCGCCGCCATCGAACGGGCGGCCCGTATCGCCCCGGTGGTGGTCGTGCTGGGCGCCAGACAAACCGGCAAGACCACGTTGTTGCGCGCCATGCCCCTGCTGGAAGGCAGACCGTATCTCACGCTTGACGACTTTGACCTGCGCACCCAGGCCGAGGCGGAACCAGAGGCCTTGGTGGCGCGCTCCTTCAGCCTGGTGCTCGACGAGGTGCAGCGCGCCCGCGACCTGCTCATCGCCGTCAAACGCGCCGTTGATGCCGACCCGGCGCGCACCCCGGGCCGTTTCGTGCTCACCGGTTCAGCCAACCTGTTGATGATGGAGCAGATCGGTGAAACCCTGGCCGGTCGCGCCGTTTATGTAACCCTCTGGCCCTTTACCCGACGCGAACGGCTGGGACTGGGACGTGCCGGGGCATGGAGCGAGCTGCTGGCCACGCCATCCGCTAAATGGCGCGAGATGCTCGCTAGCCAGGCAGGCCCGGCCGAGGAGTGGCGAACCGCCGCCGCCCTGGGTGGCCTGCCCGTGCCTGCTTACCGCCTCGCAAACGCCGATGACCGCGCCCTCTGGTTTTCCGGCTACGTGCAAACCTATCTGGAGCGGGATCTGCAGGCCCTGCGCGCGGTGGAGAACCTAGCCGATTTTCGCCGCCTTATGCGGGCGGCCTGTCTGCGGATCGGTAACCTCGTCAACCAGACCGAACTGGGCCGCGATGTCGGCATCTCCCAGCCGCAGGTCCACCGTTTCCTCAACCTGATGGAGGCGAGCTATCAAGCGGTGCGGCTGGCCCCCTATGGCGTGAACCGCACCCGTAGGCTTATCAAGGCGCCCAAGCTCTACTGGAGCGACACGGGTCTGGCTATGTTTCTGGCCGGGGAAAACGAGCCCCGCGGGGCGCACCTCGAAAACATGGTGCTCACCGATCTGCTGGCCTGGCGTGACCTGCAGGCGCGTCGCCCCGAGGTACTATACTGGCGCACGGCTACGGGACTCGAAGTGGACTTCGTCATTGAAACGCCGGACCGCCTGCTGCCCATGGAGATCAAAGGTGCCGCCCGCGTTAGGCCCGGCGATGCCAAGGGGCTGGAAGCCTTTATGGACGAATACCCCGATCTCGTGGACGGGGCCTTGCTGCTGTATGGCGGCGACGACACCTTTCCCCTGACGCGCCGAGTGCTGGCGGTACCGTGGTGGAAAGTGATCTAAATGGATTTCGGCTGAGCAATCCATGCGCGCTGGATATCTTGAAGGCATAGCTGGAAGCCACCCCATTGCAAAACTTCTTGGTGAACAGGTCAAGCCGGTGATATATCACCCTACCCGCTCAGCCACCGCGGCCAACAACTCGGCCGGTGGCGTGCGGCTCATGAGACGGGGGGTCCGTTGCATATTGCGGGCGCGTTCCTGAAAAAGGTTGCATACAGAGCATTGTGACTAACGATCTGCCCATTCATGCCATCCTGCCGGAGCTCAGACAGGCCTTGACCACGTCGCGCAGCGTTGTGCTAAGCGCCCCGCCCGGCTCGGGCAAGACCACGGCGGTGCCCCTGGCCCTGTTGGCTGAGCCGTGGCTGGCGGGACAAACCATTGTCCTGCTCACCCCGCGCCGGCTGGCCGCGCGTCTGGCCGCCTCTTACATGGCCGGGCAGTTGGGGGAAAAGGCCGGTCAGACCGTGGGCTACCGGGTGCGCTTTGACAACAAGGTCTCATCCCGCACCCGGGTGGAGGTGGTCACCGAGGGCATCCTCACCCGGCGGTTGCAAGGCGATCCGGAACTGAACGGCGTGGGCCTGGTCATTTTCGATGAATTCCACGAGCGCAGCCTGGAAAGCGACCTGGCCCTGGCCCTGTGCCGCGACGTGATGACCGGGCTACGCGATGATCTGCGCCTGCTGGTCATGTCCGCCACCCTCGATACCTCGGCGGTCAGCCGGCTGCTAAACGAGGCACCGGTAATTGTCGGACATGGCCGGATGTTTCCGGTGGAGACAAAGCACCTGCCTCCGCCTGGCGCCACTGACAGCAGCCGGGCCGATCATATAGCCACCAACACCGCCCGCGCCATCCGCCAGGCCATCAGCGAGTTTCCTGGCGACCTGCTCGCCTTTCTCCCTGGGGTCGGCGAGATCAGCCGTACCATAAGCCTGCTGGCGCCTCTCGCCAGCAAGGCCGGTCTGGTCCTGATTCCCCTGCATGGCACCCTGACACAGGCGGACCAGGACCGGGCCGTGCTGCCAGACGCCCAAGGCAGGCAACGGGTAATCCTCGCCACCAGCATTGCCGAGACCAGTGTCACCATTGAGGGCGTAAGCGTAGTGGTGGATTGCGGCTGGAAGCGGCTGCCGCGTTTTGATCCCAACAGTGGCTTAAGCAGGCTGGCCACGGTGCGCATCTCGCGAGCCTCGGCCATGCAGCGCACCGGCCGCGCTGGTCGCCTCGGTCCAGGCATTTGCTTCCGTCTGTGGAACCTGGGAGTTGAAAATGGCCTGCAACCATATGACCGGCCGGAGATACTGGAGGCGGACCTGGCCCCCTTGACCCTGCACCTGGCGCATTGGGGCGTGACCGACCCAGGCCAGCTTGTCTGGCTCGATCCGCCGCCTGTCGGCGCCATGGCCCAGGCAAAAGAACTATTGACTCGGCTTAACGCCCTGGATAGCACGGGCGCCATCACCCCTACCGGCAAGCAGATGGCACCCCTGCCTGTGCATCCTCGGTTGGCGCATATGCTTTGCGAGGCCAAAAGCCACGCGTCTGCCTTTCCCGTGGCGTGCGATCTGGCCGCGCTGCTGTCGGAACGGGACATCCTGGCAGGGGCTGAGCGCACAGCGGATATTGAGGACCGACTGCATGCCCTGCGGGTTTTTCGTGAGCATGGGGCCGCGGCGGTTCGGGCCCTTGCGGTCGATCCGGATGCGTGCCGCCGAATGAACCAGGTCAGCCGGCAACTGGCGGATCTCATGGGCAGAACCGGCAAAACCACATTGCCAGGGTTAAGCGTTGGTGGCCTACTGGCCCTGGCCTTTCCAGACCGGGTGGCCCAGCAGCGTGACAATATCAGGGGCAGCTATCTGCTGGCCTCGGGACGCGGGGCCAAGCTGTCACAGCACGACCAACTGGCTGGCGCCCCTTATCTGGCAGTGGCCAACCTTGATGCCGGCAAGCAGGAGGGGCGCATCTTCCTGGCCAGCCGGTTGGACCAAGACGACATTATGGCGCTTTTTGCCAAGCAGGTGATCAGGTCGGAGACAGTACGCTGGGAGGCCAGATCCGAGACGATAGCAGCCAGCCGTCAGGTTAAGTTCGGCAGCCTGATGCTCGCGGAACAACCCATGTCCAGGCCTGATCCTGATCTGGTGCTGAAGGCGATGCTGATCGGCATTGCAGAGATGGGGATTACGGCCCTGCCTTGGAGCGACAAGGCCCGTGAGCTGAGGTCCAGGATCATGAGCCTGCGAGCCTGGCAACCCGGGGAGAAGTGGCCGGATCTGTCGGACTCCGCCCTGCTCGCCTCCCTGGCCGATTGGCTGGCCCCATACCTTGGCGCCATCAGGAGCCGCCCGCAGCTCCAAACCATCGATCTGGCGGAGATTATCAAGAATCGGTTGGACTGGGCACAACAGCAGAGGTTGGACCAGGAGGCGCCCACCCATATTCAGGTACCGAGCGGCACGCGGGTGCGGTTACAGTATGACACGGATGGGGCGCCGCCGGTGCTGGCCGTGCGCTTGCAAGAGATGTTCGGCCTGGCGGAGACGCCCACCGTTGATCGGGGCCGGATGGTGGTGTTGCTTCACCTATTGTCGCCGGCCCAGCGGCCCGTACAGATTACCCGCGATCTCCGCGGGTTCTGGGACAAGAGCTACCATGAGTTGAAGAAGGAACTTAAGGGCCGCTACCCCAGGCACCACTGGCCTGACGATCCATGGAGTGCCGAGGCAACCGGACGCGTCAAACGCAGGACATAAAAAAAGCCCCGCGCCAGGCGGGGCTTCAGGCAGATCAACAGCAGATCTTACAGCTTGTGGACATTGGCCGCGGCAGGCCCCTTGGCGCCGTCAACCACGTCGAAACGTACACGGGCGCCCTCTTCCAAGGATTTGAAACCCTCGGCTATAATCGCGGAATGATGGACAAACACATCTTTCCCGCCGTCTTCCTGGATAAAGCCAAACCCCTTGGAATCATTGAACCACTTCACAGTGCCTTCTGACATCTCGTACTACTCCTTGGTATAGGGTCCACGTGGAACCACTTTTTGAAAAAGCCAAACCATCGACTAATGGTTTGGCCGGCAGTACATTGTGTTACTGCTCACAAAAAACCGCACTTCCGTGTGTTGGATCGTGCGGTAAGTTTTTCGTAATCATATAACGACAAACAGGTACTGCACTTTTATATGAGATATTTCTAAACGGTTACGGAAAAGAATGCAAGGATTTTTTCAACAGGAAATTTTCAACCCTTTTGCCCCTTCAGTAAGGCAGCCAAGCCGGCAAATGGGTTGTGAGTGACAGCCGGCTCCTGATCACCGCCCGGGGTCGGGGCATCATGCCACTCAGCCTCCAGTTCCCGCGAGTGGGCGTTATCGTGGCAATAGACACAAAGCAACTCCCAGTTGCTGCCGTCGGGCGGGTTATTATCATGGTTGTGATCAAGGTGATGGACGGTGAGTTCGCGCACCTTCTTACCTGAAAAATCACGGCCGCACATGGCGCAGACCCAGGGGTGGATCTTCAGTGCCCGCTCCCGATAGCCCTGCTGCCGCTCAAGGTGCGCGCGCTTCGCCTCGGCAATCAACCACTCTCTCTGACCGGAGCTGTCACGAGAATTCTGCCCAGCCATAATCTCCTCCAAACAAAAACCACAAGGACGTAACCACTCAGTGAAGTAAACACGTTAAGCTCAAAGCTGAAGTAATTATAATCCCAGTCTGATGGCGCTGCCCGTTTTTATTAGCGCATGCAGGATGTTTGGCGACCGCCAGAATGCAAGTCCCTTTGCCAGCATCCAGGGCAAACCCTTTTATCTGGCGAAATCATTGGCCTTAGCGCCTCTCCTTGCGTTATGTTGCATGCAGAGGTTACGCCTCAGGCCATAGCGATGGCCACACCTGTACAAGAGGTCAATGTTGAAGGTAAAGGGGATGCATGGAATTTCGGATTGTTTCCTACAATATCCACCGGGCCATCGGCGTTGACCGGCGTTTCCGACCAGAGCGCATTGCCGCTATCCTGGCGCACTACGATGCCGACATCGTGCTCCTGCAGGAGGTTGACGTGGGCGTGCCCCGCTCCCAGGGGTTGGATCTGGCCAAGGAACTGGCCGCCAGATTGGACTACCCACATTACGCCGTGGGACTCAACGTCCAGTTACGCCAAGGAATGTATGGTAATGCCACCTTGAGCCGGTATCCCATCGTGGCGGAGCGCAATATCGATTTGACCATCGGCACCGCCAAGGCGCGCGGCTGTCTTTATACCAGCCTTGCTCTGCCGGCCAGGAGCGACCAGCCGCGCAACCTGGCGGTTTTCAACCTGCACCTGGGTTTATCGTCGCAGGAGAGGTTCCGCCAGGTTGGGCTGGTCGTACGCTCACCTGAATTCAAGGCCATTGACTTCAACGCCCCCTGCCTGGTGGCAGGCGACATGAATGACTGGCGGTCCCGGCTTACCCCCATCTTTACCGAGGTTCTGGAGTTTACCTGCGCCACCAACCATACCCTGGGCTCGCGGAACGCCTTGCTTACCTACCCCGCCTTTTCACCCACCGGCGGCCTGGACAAGATCTTCTGCCGGGGCAACATTCAGGTGCTGCGGGGCAGACGCTGCCGGCTGGGGGTAGCCAAGGTGGCCAGCGACCACCTGCCGGTAATCGCTGATCTGCAACTGGCATGACCTGGCAACCACCAGTAGCGTGCAGCAACGCCACCAGTCATCTCGCCAAATAAAAACAACCCTGCCCCTTTTCTTTTCCTCGCTATCAGTTTAAATAACGGTTCACTCGCAACGAGAATTTTAGCAAACAATTAAACAGGTTATGCCGGTCATGCCTTGCCATGGCCATTATGTGAAAATGGGAGGATGCGGCATGTTGATCTCTGGCTCACGTTTACTGGTCGAAGTGACCCTGGTGGTTGGCTTTGTCAGCATCACCCTCGGGGTGGTGCAGAAGGTGGCGAGTCACGCCAGCGCCTACTTTAATAAGATCATGGGGTTGACCCCGATTGACTTCCTGGCCTTTGCCGTGGTCTGCTTCCTCTTCTCCTCAGCCCTTGCGGGCAGAAGGATACTGAAACACCTGGACCAGCACGCCACCGGCCCGGTCAAACCGCGCGACTCAGACCACTAACCAGCGAACGTCTTGGGCAAGTTAGTGGTCTGATCACCTCACTCGAGTTCTTCCCCGTTCTCCTCGTGCTTGCCAACCGGGGATGACCGATGCCTGAAGAATTCAAAGTAGAGCAGCGGCACCGCCAGCAGGGTCAGGCCGGTGGCCGCCACTGCCCCGAACATCATGGCAATGGCCAACCCCTGGAAGATGGGGTCGAAAAGCATGACAAACGAACCCACCACCACGGCGGCGGCGGTGAGCACGATGGGCCGCAGTCGCACGGCTCCGGCCTTGATCACCGCTTTGCGAAGATCCTTGCCTTCCCGCCATTCCATCTGAATAAAATCGACCAGCAGGATAGAGTTGCGCACAATGATGCCGGACAAGGCGATAAAGCCGATCATGGAGGTGGCGGTGAAAAAGGCGCCAAACATCCAGTGGCCTGGCAAAATGCCTACCAGGGTCAGGGGAATGGGCGCCATGATCACCAGTGGGGTCAAAAAGCTGCGGAACCAGGCGACCACCAGGACGTAAATGAGAACCATGACCGCGGCAAAGGCAATACCGAGATCGCGCATGACCTCATAGGTTATGTGCCATTCACCGTCCCATTTCATGGCATAGGTGTCTTCGGTCCAGGGCTGCACCGACGCGTACTGCTTCAGTTCATAGCCTTCGGCGAGCCGCAGCTTCTTGATCTCCTCCTTCATCCCCAGGATGGCGTACACCGGGCTCTCCTTGCTGCCCGCCACGTCGCCGGTAACATATGTCACTCGTTTCAGATTCTTGTGATAAATAGTTTGGTCGACCTGGCCTTGCTCCACCCGTACCAGGCTGGCCAGAGGGATAAGCTTGCCGTCCGCGGTCGGCACACCCATCTCCTGCAGACTCGTGAGGTCGGAACGCTCGGCCAGCGGCATGCGGAGCACCATGGAAACCGGCTCCTTTTCCCTGGCGTAGTGCAGCAGACCGCCGCTCGCGCCGTTTAAGGCAATGGCCAGGCTCTGGGCCACCGCCTCGGTGCTGATGCCATGACTAGCCGCCTTCTCCTTGTCCACCGTAAAGGTCAATTTCTTCTGGCTGTCCTCGACAAACCAGTCGACATCCACCACCCCATCGGTCTTCTCAAAGACATTCATGACCTCTTTGGCAATTTCCCGCTGCCGCACCGGATCCGGGCCATAGATCTCGGCCACCAGGGTGCTCAATACCGGCGGTCCTGGCGGAATTTCGGCCACCTTAATCCGCGCCCCATAGCGATCCGACATCTCTTTCAGGTGCGGTCTCAGCCGCTTGGCCAGATCGTGGCTCTGGGTCTTGCGCTCGTCCTTTGACGTGAAGTTGACCTGCAGGTCGGCGACATTGCTGCCGCTACGCAAGAAGTAGTGTCTGACCAAGCCGTTGAAGTTATAAGGCGCGGCCGTACCGATATAGGCCTGAAAGTTGGTGACCTCGGGCACGGTCCGCAGATAGTCGCCCATTTCACGAGTCAGGGCCGCGGTATCCTCCAGGGAAACCCCTTCCGGCATGTCGATGATCACCTGCAGTTCGCTCTTGTTGTCAAAGGGGAGCATCTTCATCTGCACCCCCCTAAAGGGCACGAGCAACATGGCCAGGCCGAGCAACCCGCCAACACAGAGCAAGGCAACGATGCGGCGAGAACGCGAGTCGATAAAGGGGCCAAGGATCTTTTCGTAGACGCGATACAGCTTGCCGCTTTCCTCACCCACGCCCTGTTTGCTAGGTCGCTCGTTTTTCAGCACCTTGTAACTGAGCCACGGGCTGACAATAAAGGCGACCAGCAGGGAAAAGAGCATGGCTATCGAGGCGCCGACCGGGACCGGCCGCATATAGGGGCCAATGAGGCCGGAGACAAAGGCCATGGGCAGGAGGGCGGCGATTACCGCAATGGTGGCAAGAATGGTGGGGCTGCCCACCTCGTCCACAGCCAGGATGGCGGTAAACGGCGAACTGCGGTGCATCCTGAAGTGGCGGTGGATGTTTTCCACCACCACGATGGCGTCATCCACCAGGATACCGATAGAGAAAATCAAGGCAAACAAGGTCACCCGGTTCAGGGTATAGCCATAAAGGTAGGTCATGAACAAGGTTAGGGACAAGGTGACCGGTACGGCCACTGCCACGACGATGGCCTCTCGCCACCCCAGGGTAAAGGCGATGAGGATGATCACCGAAATCGTGGCAAGCAGCATGTGCTTCAACAGTTCGTTGGATTTTTCCCGGGCCGTTTCCCCGTAGTTACGGGTGACTGTAACCTGGACGTCGTGGGGCAACAGTTGGCCCCGCATGGCTTCTACCTTCTCCAGGGCCTCCTCGGCAACCAGGGTGGCGTTTGCCCCCTTTTTCTTGGACATGGCGATGGTGACCGCCTCGCTGAACGGCGCCGCCCCCTTGCCACCCTGGGTGAGCGTGGCCGGTCCCTGGCCCATGAACACATAACTGGACGGCTCGGAGGGGCCGTCGGTAAGCCTGGCCAGATCCCTGAGATAGAGGGGATGACCGTTGGCCACGCCCACCACCAGACTGCCCACGGCCTCAAGATCCTGAAAAAAGCCGCCCGTCTCAACCACGTATTCCTGGTTGTTGGCCGAAAAGTTGCCTGCCGGCAGGGCCACGTTACCCTTCTGCAGGGCGCCCATGATCTGCAAGGGTGAGATGTTGTAGGCCCGCAGGCGGGCCGGATCCAGGGTGATGGTCACTTGGCGCGGCTGGCCGCCGATCACGGAAAATTCCGAGACGTTATTGTCCTTCTTGAGTTCGTCGGCCACCTCAATGGCCAGGCGCCGCAACTCATAGCTTGAGAGTTTTTCACTGCCATCCCAGAGAGTGAGCGCCAGGATCGGCACATCGTCGATGGATTTCGGTTTCACCAGTGGCGGAGAGGCGCCTGGCGGGATGCTGTCAAAGTGGGCCAGCAACTTGGAATAGAGATTGACCTGACTCTTTTCGATGTTCTCGCCCACGAAGAAGCGGACAATGGTGAGGTTCATGCCCGGCTTGACGATTGAATAGACATACTCCACCCCCGGGATCTCCCAGAGGTATTTCTCCATGGGTTTGGTCACCCGCGCCTCGACCTCTTCGGCCGAAGCGCCGGGATAAGCCACCATGACATCGATCATGGGCACAACGATCTGGGGCTCCTCCTCGCTGGAGGTGACCAGCACGGCAAATATGCCGAGCAGCAGCGAGGCCATGACCAAGAGCGGCGTAAGCTTCGAGTTGATGAATGCCTTGGCGATAGTGCCTGAGACGCCGATTACCTTCATGGCTTCTGTTCCTTGCCAAGCACGCCGCCGTCTATTGCCTGACTCACACCATCGGTTATAATGGTCTCGTTGCCCTGCAGGCCCGAGACCACCTCCAGCCCCTGGTCGTACTGCCTGCCGGTCCGCACCAGGCGGTAGCGCACCACGCCCTTCTCGTCCGCCACATAGACCCCGGTAAGTTGGCCCTTGGCAACAACGGCCCGCGGCGCCACCACGATGGCCGACCGTTCAGCCATGGGAATTTTGGCCTTGACGTACAGGCCGCTCTGCAGGCCAGGGTTAGCGATGTCGATCTTCACCAGAAAACTGCGTGAGCCGGGATCAACGGTCGGCACCACATCGCTGATCTGCCCAACAAAGCGCTGGTCGGTAGCAGGGATCTCCACGGGTACGGCCAGGCCGGGGTGCAGCTTGCCGGCCATGGTCTCGTTGACATTGACCTCAAGGCGGAAGGCGCCTGCGTCTTCCACGGTAAAGAGCGGCATGCCGGGTACGGCCATGCTTCCCAGCTCGATGCGCTTGTTGCTTACCACCCCGGCCACCGGCGCCACCACCGTGGTAAAATCTTGAAAGACCAAGGCTTCATCCAGGCCGGCGCGCGCCCGATTGACCATTTGCGTAACCCGGTCAAACTCCAGGCTGGCGACCTTCCTTTGGGTCTCGACCTGATCCAGTTCCTGCCGGGACAGAGCCTTGGCGTCATACATATTTTTGTAACGGCTGTAAGTGATCTCGGCCAGGGCCATGTTCTGCCTGGTCGATTCCATGGCATTTTCCGCCTCCCGCACCCCGGCAGTGGCACCCTTCACCTTCTGTACCACGTCACGGTTATCCAGGGTCAGCAGTGGTTGACCGGCCTTTACCGTTTCCCCCTCCTTTACCAGGACCGCGGTGACCGTCGCCATCAACCGGGCGGCCACCAGACTGGACGTCCTGGGCTTGATGGTGCCGCTAGTTTCGTAATATTCAGTAATCGTCACTGGCGCGAGCGTGCTTAGTTGCACGCCGCTCACTACTGGCCGCTCAAGCTCAACACCGTGCGGTTCGCCGCCGCCCTTGCATCCGGCAAGGCAGGCCAGCAGCACGCAGGCCATGGACATTAATCTTTTCATTATTCCTCCTCCGGGTTGTCCACATTGATCCCCAGATCCTGAAAAAGGGTGCCGCTCTCATAGCAGAGGGAGAGTACGGCGATACGGTAGTCGTTTTTCTTTGCTACGTTCATAGCCCGGGCGTGGTCCAGGCTCAACTGGGCATCCAGCAAATCAACCATGGGCGCCAGGCCATTCTCGTAGCGCACCGCGACCAGGCGGGCGCCCTCTTCCGCGGTTTGCAAGGCAGCTCGGGCCAGTTCCGTATTCTTGGCCGCCTCTTCCACCCCACGGTACGCCTCGTAAACTTTGAAGGAGACCCCTTTGCCCATGGCATGCAGATATTCGCCGGCCGCTGCCTCCTGATAGAGCGCTTTGCTCCGTTCGTGCTCCCGCCCCAGGCCGTTGAACAGTTCCCATCTTAGAAAGGCCCCGACCTGCCAGCTTTCCCCCTCAGCGCCGAGCGGCCTATTATGATCATTTAATTGATAGGAGGCGCCTACCCCGACATTCGGCAGATATCCGGCCTTGGCGAGTTTGACATTCTGGCTGGCGTTGGCCTGCCGCTTTTCCATGGCCAGGACATCGCGTCGCTGGCGGGCGGCTTCGCTATAGTGGGCCAGGTCCGCCACCGGCGGATCAAGCCCCTCTTCCGTGGTGGCAGCCACCGACTGCTCCAGGCCCAGCAGCATACCCAAAGCACGCTGGGCCACATCCCAATTCTTTTTGGCGCTAACCAAGCGCTGCTCGGCCTCGGTAACCGCCGTGGATGCGCGCAGGGTGTCGGAATAGAGGCCAAGGCCGTTTTCATAACGTTGGCCGGCGATACGACCATGCTCCTCGGCATCCTTTTGGCCCTTTTCCGCTACCTCGATAAAGCTCTGGGCCGTGCGCACCATCAGGTAGGCCTGGGCCACCTGCAAAGCCACCTCCTCTCTTTTGCGACCAAAATCGTGGCGCCCAGCCGCCAGGGCGTTACGACTCATGGCAAGGCCGATGTTGGCCTTGGGGGCAAAGAGTGGCTGCTCCAAGGAAAAAGAGGTCTGAAAGTCATTCAGGGCATCGGGATGATTGAGGGAGGAGATGTCGAAATCCTGGGCCCCAAAACGTTGCTCGTTGAGCTTGGCCATAAACCCGTAAACCGGGCTGTTAGTGCGCATGAACCGTTCTTCAAAAGTGAGCTTGGGCAACAGGAAACTTCTGGCCATCCCCACGTCCTCGCCCATGGCGGCCAGGCCATGGGCGCCACCGCGCAGGCTATGGTTGTTGACCAGCGCCTGCTGGATGGCTTCGCTCAGCCCCATGCCTAGCTCACTGGGACGGTCTTCGATTGGGCCGGCCCCGCCATGGGTCGCGGGCCAACACAAAACCGTCATGACAAGCAGTATGAAGCAACGTGTGTACATCTTGATCCTCCGGGCAACAATTGTCCACATCCGACCGCGGCCAGAGGGCGATGAAAACGAATCATGCCCTTCAGTCTGAGCGCAAAAAAAAGAACC
>DYDL01000087.1 GCA_020717925.1 Desulfocapsa sp. | reverse complement strand
GCCAGGGATAGAAGAGATCGCCGTCCAGCTCTTTCGCGCCGAGGCTCTTGAGGTGCGGCGTGGCGAGCTGGCAGTCGATGAGGTCGAAGTCCCGGGTCAGGCAGTGTTGAACCAAGGCTGCGAGCGCCACCTTGGAGCTGTCGGCCATCCGGCTGAACATTGATTCCCCGAAGAAGACCGTTCCGAGCGATACCCCGTAGAGCCCCCCAACCAAAACTCCTTCCATCCAGCATTCCACCGAATGGGCGTAACCGATTTCGTGCAGATTGCAGTAGGCCGCGAGCATGTCGTCGGTGATCCAGGTGCCTTCGCGCGCCCGGTTGCCCGAGGTGGCGCAGGATTCCATGACCTGCCGGAAGGCGGTGTCGAAGCGGACCGTAAAGCGCCGACTTCGAATGGTGCGGGCCAGACGCCGCGAGAGGTGGAATTCCTTGGGTTCCAGGATGAGCCTGGGCGAGGGCGCCCACCAGAGAATGGGCTCGCCCTCGGAATACCAGGGGAAGATGCCGGCCCGGTAAGCGCGCAGCAGCCGCTCCTGGGAGAGGTCGCCACCCACGGCGAGCAGGCCGTCGGGCTCTGCTAGCCGCGGCGGCGGGAAGACGGGTTGTTCGTTGAGACGGAAGACCGGCATGTTATTACATAGGTTGTTTAGTCTGTTAGACTGTAGCCTGTTAGGTAAAGCGTGAGGGGCAAAGCGTCCCTCACAGTTATTGTTCCATTACTAATAGACTATTCACCTTCAGACTATCAACCTTTTGTCTGGCTTTTTTACCAGCCCGGCGTGGCCTTGCTTGACACTTTTCTGGAAAAACGGTAAGCCTTTTCCGCAGGTTAGACGAATTTTGTGCCGTTTTCAACTTGAGCATCGCCAAGGTAACTGCATCCATGGCCGTACCGAAGAAAGTAACCAATGCCAAAAGTGGGGCGGAGCAAGGATTGCTGCGCGCCATCCCCAAGGTGGACGAGTTTTTGGGCTGGGTGGCGGGCGAGAGCGCGGCGCCGGCCATGCTGGTCAAGGATGCGGTGCGCGAGACCCTGGACGAGGCGCGGATCGCCATCCAGGCTGGCCGGATTACGCAAAAAACCGACCTGGATCGCTCGGCCCTGGTGCCGCGTTGCGTGGCCCGGCTGGCCGCCAAAATGACCCCCAACCTGCGGCGGGTGATCAATGCCAGCGGCGTGGTGGTGCACACCAACCTGGGGCGCTCCCTGTTGCCCCAAGAGGCCATGGCCAGTCTGTTGACCGTTGGCAGCCGATACTCCAATTTGGAGTTCGACCTTAACACCGGCAGGCGTGGCAGCCGTTACAGCCTGGTGGAGGATCTTTTGTGCCGGCTCACCGGCGCCGAGGCCGGGCTGGTGGTGAACAACAACGCCGCCGCCGTCATGCTGGTGCTCGATACCCTGGCCCATGGCCGTGAGGTCGTAGTCTCCCGCGGCCAGCTCGTCGAGATCGGCGGTTCTTTCCGCATCCCCGAGGTCATGGAAAAGAGCGGCGCCCGGCTGGTCGAGGTCGGCGCCACCAATCGCACCCATCTGCGCGACTATGAAAACGCCATAACCGACGAGACCGCCCTGCTGCTCAAGGTTCACAGCAGCAACTTCAAGATTATCGGCTTTTTCGCCGAGGTGGAACTCAAAGACCTGGTGGCTCTGGCCGCCAGCCGCGCGCTCCTGGTCGTGGAGGATCTGGGCAGCGGTTCGCTGGTCGATTTCTCCCGCTGGGGCCTGACCAAGGAACCAACGGTGCAAGAAACCGTGGCCGCTGGCGTCGATGTGGTCACCTTCAGCGGCGACAAGCTGCTCGGTGGGCCGCAAGCCGGGATTATTCTGGGCAAGAAGGCGATCATTGACCGGATCAAGCAGAATCCGCTGAACCGCGCCCTGCGCATCGACAAGTTTACCCTGGCTGCCTTGGAGACCGTGCTGCGCCTTTACTTTGACGAAGAACAGGCCCGGGCCACCATCCCCACCCTGGCCATGCTGACCATGGACTACGCCACCATCCGCCGCCGGGCCGCCCGCCTGTTGCGACAGCTCCGGCCTGGCGTGGAGTCGGCCTGGCAGGTGGCGGGCATGGATACCGAGTCGCGGGTCGGGGGCGGCGCCTTGCCCGAGCAAGGGCTGGCCAGCCGGGCCGTTACCGTGCAACCTCGCGACCGCAGCGTCAACCGGTTGGAGCAGCAACTGCGCCAGGCCCGGTTGCCGGTGATCGGCCGCATTGAGGATGATCGCCTGCTGCTCGACCTGCGCACGGTTGCCGACGATGAGGTGGCCCTGCTGGCCGCTGCCCTGCTCGCGGTTTTTAAGGAAAATCCAGCATGACCTTTCCCTTTGTTTGGCACCACCGCGGCCTGGCACCACAGGACTTTGTCCGACTTTCCGGTTCGCTTTTGCCGACCTTCAACGCCCATCTGTCCTGCCGGGAGGTCCATTGTTTCGGGGTCGGGCCGGACGGCCGGCTGACCCCGTCCCCGCCCCCGGCGTGGGGGATCGAGGTGGGGAGGGTGCTCAAGAAAAAACGGCCGCGGACCCTGGCCCGTGGCACTGTGCTTTTCCTGCCCCTGTGGCACGAGGAGGAGCTGGTGGGCGTTGCCGTGGTCCGCACCGACGACGAGACCGGAACCTTCCATCGTCATTCCCATGCGGCGCTGCAGGAGGCCAGCCGGCGCATCTCCAGGGAGCTGGCCCTGCTGCATGACTGGGCCACGGAACCGGTAACCGGCCTGCTCAACGGTCGTTGTTTTCACGAGGAGTTACGCCTGGTCACCGGCGAGGCTGATGGTGGGGATGGCCGGGCCGCGGTCCCTTTTCTTCTGGTGCTGCTTGACGTTTTCCCCCCGCAGCGCGACGCGGAACAGGGCTTGCACTATATTGCCAAGGCGGCCGGCTATCTCGATGCGCTGGTCGGCCACTATGCCCCGCTCTATCACTTTGGGGCCGGGGTTTTCGCCATGCTTTGGCGCAATGCCGACCTGGAACAGGCCATGCCCATGGCCGAGGCGGTGCTGCGCTGGTTAAAGCGTGAGAATTTCGGGCCGGTGCGTATTGGTATTGCCGATTGCGGGGTGAGCCCCGGGTCCGAAGGCACCTGTCCGGCCGCGCCGCAAGGCTGCTGCCGTGCCGAGAACCTGCTGGATCAGGCCTGGCAGGCCCTGCGCCGGGCCAGGAGTAGAGGTGCTTATGCCCTGTGTACTTATGCCTCTCTGGTCGACCCCCGCATCCGGCAACTGACCGTGGTGGATCAGACCGTTTTACAACAGTTGCAGCCTTTATGGCAAAACCGCTCACGTTTCGCCCTGGCCCTGCTCCACCGTGACGGTGAAACGGGCGTACCATCGTCCACCCCTTTCTCCAAGAAGGTTATCGCCTTGGCCGGCCAGGCGGTGCGGGTGGTGCCCCTGTCCGCCAATGAGGCCCTGGCCCTGCTCGATAGCGCGGAGCCGGATGCTGCCCGGGCCTGGGCCACGCATTTTCAGCACCTGGTGCGGGAGGCGACCGGCGCCACCTTCTCGGTGGGCCTGGCCTGCTATCCTTGTCCTGGTTTCAAGAAGGCGGATATGCCCATCAATGCCCGCAAGGCGCTGGTGCATGCCGCCTTTTTTGGTCCGGCCAGTCACGCCCTTTTCGACGGGGTGAGCTGCAACATCAGCGGCGATGTCTTTTACAACGCCGGCGATACGGTCGGCGCCATCCGGGAATACCGGCAAGGGCTGGCCTTGGATCCGGCTAACGTCAACATTCTGAACAGTCTTGGGGTGGCCTATGCCCAGTTGAACCAGGCCCGCTCGGCCATCCGTGCCTTTGAGGCGGCCCTGGGCCATGCTCCGGATAATTTCATGGCCCTGTTCAATCTGGGCTTTGTTTTCCTGGGCCAGGGCGAGGGGGCCAAGGCGACCTTGTGTTTTGAACGGGCACTGGCCATGGATGGCGAGCATTTTGATCTGCTGCTGCAATTGGGCCGCCTCTATTGCCGGTCCGGCCGGCACGCCGAGGCCTTGCCGCTCCTGGCGAAGGCTGCCAGCCTGAAGGGCGGCAAGGAACTGGGCGAGGTGGCGCAGGGCGCGGTGCAGCGTTACCTGGGCGAGGTCTGCCTGGCTCTGGGCGATAGCCGGGCGGCCATGGTCCATCTGGAGCGGGCCTTGGCGCTGAATCCGCACGATGCCGGGGCGATGAGCAGGCTTGGCCAGCTCTATGTCACGGAACGCCAGGGGGATGAAATCGCCCTGGTGCTTTGCCGGCAGGCCGTGGAACTGGAGGCGGCGGACCCGGAGAACTGGTTGCGGTACGGGCAGGCGCAGTTTAGCCTTGACGATCTGGTCGGCGCTGCCTTCTCCCTCCGGCAGAGCCTGCGTCTCGACCGGTCTTGCATGGAGGCGGCCCTGCTGTTGGCGCAGGTTCATGAAAAGGGTGGCCGGCCGAAAGCGGCGCGTCAACTGCTTGCCAGATACAAGGCCAAAAAACCGGCGAAGAGGGGTGCGCGGACGAAATAGTCCATCCGAATACTAACCCGGACGAAAGCAGGGTGCGGTTGTCCGCTTTGAGCTTTCACCTTCCTATAAGGAGAATCATGCCTGTACATAGACGTACCAGCAACGGCGGTTTGGATCGGGACCGGCGCAGCACCGACGAAAGGCAGCAGTACTGGCTCGATAATTTCAACCCTGGTGATTCCTGGCGGCTCTTCCGGATCATGAGTGAGTTTGTCGATGGTTTCGACACCCTGGCCGGCCGGCAGCCGGCCGTTTCCATCTTCGGCTCGGCCCGTACCGATCCATCGGACCCCTATTTTGAGTTGGCCGTGGAGATCGCCGGCCGCCTGGCCGAGGAAGGCTATCCGATCATCACCGGCGGCGGGCCAGGCATCATGGCGGCGGCTAACAAAGGGGCGGCCGAGGCCAAGGGCCTTTCGATCGGCCTGAACATCAATCTGCCTTTTGAGCAGCAGCCCAACCCCTATGCCAATCTGCAGCTCGATTTCAAGTATTTCTTTGTTCGCAAGGTGATGTTCATCAAGTATGCCATGGCCTTTATCTGCATGCCAGGCGGATTCGGCACCCTGGACGAGCTGTTTGAATCGCTCACCTTGATCCAGACCCACCGGATAAAACCCTTTCCCATTATCCTGGTGGGATCGGAGTATTGGAGCGGCCTTATCGATTGGATCAAGGGACGGTTGCTCTCCTCGAGATACATCGACAAGGAGGACTTGCTTATTTTCAACCTGATGGACCACCCGGATGAAATCGTTAATTACATCAAAAAGTTGGTAGTACTCTGATGTCAGGGCAGCGTAACAGGAATAAGCCGGATCCCAGGGGCGAGTGGCACCGTTAAAACTTGACTTTCCCATGGCGCCATTGTATTCAAAAAGCAGTTGACAGGTGGAAGCGCGGGCAGAGTTACGCCTCCTTAAATATGATAGGTGGGCTGGGGGTAGCTGGCCCAAGCCAGGTTTCGGGTTTTGAACGAATTTATAAAATTGATAGGTGCTGGCGGGCGCTATGCTGGCCCTGCCCGGGTGGCAGCCACCTTTTTGCTGATCGGGCTGGTGGCCCAAGCGCTGGCTCTTTTTACCTGGCAGATCGCGGGCAAAGTGTCGTTCACCAGCCCGCGGCCACCGATGCCCCAGCAGGTCACGCGGGGACCGGTGGGCGGGCGCGCTGGCGCAGGGGCGATGCCAGCGGCGGTGCCGGGGCTTTTTTTGTTTGGCAAGGCGGATAAGCCAGCCGCGGCCAAGCTCGATCCCTCTGCCCCCCTGCCTCAGACCACCCTTAACCTGCAGTTGAAAGGGGTGATCGCTTTCGCGCCCAAGGAAAGGGCCCTGGCCATCATCAACGAGAAGGGCAAAAACCAGGAAGACAAGGTCTATGGCATTGGCGACAAGGTGCCGGGCAACGCCGAGGTCAAGGAAATCTTTGCGGACCGGGTTATCCTCGCCCGGGACGGCAAGTTTGAAACCCTGTTGATGGTCGAGGAGAAGGTGCCACCGGCTGGCGTGCCGAACCGTCCCGAGGATCAGGCAACCGACCAGGTCGAGAGCCGGGGGGGGCAGCCGATCTCCAGCATGGGAGATGGCAAGAACTGGCAGATCAGCAAGTCATTCTTTCAGGAAAAGATCGGCGACATCCCTGCCCTGGCTAAGGACATAGGTGTCGAGGTTTTCAAGGAAGGGGACACCCAGCAGGGTTACCGCTTGACCAGCGCGGCCGGCAGCAAGATGTTGACTGAAATTGGTCTGGAACCGGGTGATGTCCTCTACGAGGTGAATGGCATCAAGCTCACCGACGCCTCCTTGGGGCTCACCGCCTTCAAGCGCATCAAGGATGCGCCCAGGATCAACATGGTCATCGGCCGCGGTGGCCAGCGCTTGACCAGGAGTTACAGAATCGAGAACAGCCAGTGACTTTGGTGGCTTAGGGCAGGAAATGGTTCAACCATTTATTGGACATAGCGCTATGCGACGTTTTTTGATGATTTTTACCATGTTGGCGATGTTCTTCATGGGTGCCGGATTGGCGGCTGGAGAAGGTAAGGTTACCTTCAATTTCCAGGATGTGGACATCCGTTCGGTCATCGAGAGCGTTTCCAAACTGACCGGCAAGACCTTTATCGTTGACCCGGCTGTCAAGGGCAAGGTCACCATCGTCTCGACCCAGGCCATGAGCGAGGCGGAGATTTACGGGGTTTTCCTTTCCGTGCTGCAGGTGCATGAGTTCGTGGCCGTGGACTCGGGCGAGGTGGTGAAGATCATCCCCCTGGTGCGGGCCAAGCAGGACATGACGAACGCCTATGTGGACAGCGAGGCGCCGAAGGCCCCGGAGGACCGGGCCATCACCGTGCTCTATAAGCTGCATAACGTGCCGGCCAACCAGTTGGTGCCCGTCCTGCGCCCCCTGGTCGATCCCAAGAGTTATCTCGCGGCCCATGATGAAAGCAACATGATCATCATCTCGGATCGGGCCGCCAATGTTGAACGGCTTACGCGCATCATCAAGCGTATTGACGTAGCCGGCACCGGCGAGATCCAGATGGTGCACCTGGAGCATGCCGATGCCCGCGACGTGGTGACGGTGATCGAGGGGCTGATGCGGTCGGCCCAGAAGAAAGAGGCGCCGGGGACGGACAAGTTCCAGGCCGTGGCTGATGAACGGACCAACAGCATCCTGCTAGCCGGCGACCAGGCTGACATCCTCAGGATGAAGTCCCTGATCGCCTATCTCGACACGCCGGTTGCGGCCGAGGGCTCCACCCAGGTGGTATTTCTCCGCTTTGCCAAGGCCAAGGATCTGGCCGGTATTCTCTCCGGCTCCGGGGTCGCCATTGAGCTGCCGGGCGAAAAGAAGGCCCCGCAGAAGGCTCCGGCGGGTAAAAGCGAGGTCAACATTCAGGCCGACGAGGCCAACAACGCCCTGATCATTACCGCCGCGCCCCAGGCCATGAAGGCGCTGCAGGATGTGATCCGCAAGCTTGACATCCGGCGGGCCCAGGTGGTGATCGAGGCGGTTATCGCCGAGATCTCCACCGACAAGAGCGCTGAACTCGGCATCCAGTGGCGCTCCACCGACGGGATGGCAGACAAGAACGGTTATATCGGCGGCACCAATTTCGGCGCCAACGGCATCAATGCCCTGAGCGTCAACCCCCTTTCCGTGGGCGATGGTTTCTCCATGGGCTATTTCCGCGGCACCACCAAGATTCTCGGCAAGGAGATCCTGAACCTGGGGGCCGTGATCCGCGCCCTGGCCGGGGACGGCGATGCCAACATTCTCTCCACTCCCACCCTGGTCACCATGGACAACGAAGAGGCGACCTTTTCCGTGGGCAAGAATGTGCCATTCCTGACGGGTAGTTACACCTCAACCGGCTCCGCTACCGCCGGCACCTCGTCCACGCCGAGCAATCCCTTCCAGACCATTGAGCGCAAGGATGTGGGCCTGTTGCTGAAGGTAAAGCCCCAGATCAACGAGGGCGATACCATCCGGCTCGACATCGAGCAGGAGACCTCCAGCATCGCACCGGACACCGTGGGCTCGGACATCATCACCAACACCCGCAAGATCAAGACCAACGTCATGGTCGAGGATGGCAAGATCCTCGTACTGGGCGGCCTTATTCAGGACGATGTCACCGAGTCGGTGAAAAAGGTGCCGCTGCTCGGCGATATTCCCGTGCTGGGCGCCCTGTTCCGTTACACCACTTCCACTCACAACAAGCGTAACCTCATGGTCTTTTTGCGGCCGGTCGTCCTGCGCAACGAGGCCACCAGTGACCGTATCACCTTTGACAAGTACGATTTCATGCGCCGTCAGCAAGTAAAGGCCGCGGAACACCACATTTTGCTTATGCCCGGCGAAAAGCAGCCGGTAATGCCGGAACGAGCCTTGCTGCCGCCGGAACCAGCCCCGGCACAGCCGGAACCAGCCCCGGCACAGTCGGAACCAGCCCCGGTACAGCCGGAACCAGCTCCGGTACAGCCGGAACCAGCTCCGGCATGGCCGCAACCGTTATGGCCGGGCAAGGAATAGCGTTAGACCTTTGGTATGATCGCGGAATTTGAAAAACACCTGCCGTTTTCCTTTGCCCGGCGTTATGGCGTCCTGGTGACCGAGGTGGCCGAGGACGCGGCCCTGGTCGTCTGCCAGGCTGGGGTGCCGGCCCGGGCCCTCGCCGAAGTGCGCCGTTTCATGGGCATGGCCCTGCGGCTTGAGACCGTGACCAAGGAAGATTTCGAGGCCCGCCTGCAGAGGATTTACGAGAGCGGCTCCAGCGAGGCTATGCAGCTTGCCGGCGATCTGGGCGATGATCTCGATCTGCGCTCCATCGCCCAGCAACTCTCCGAGCCCCAGGATCTGCTGGAGAGCGAGGATGATGCACCGATCATCCGACTGATCAACGGTCTGCTCACCGAGGCGGTGAAGCTCGAGGCCTCGGACATCCATATCGAGCCCTATGAAAACCGGCTCCGCGTTCGTTTCCGGGTGGACGGCGTCTTGCGCGAGGTGCTGCAACCACCCCGGGTGCTGGCCTCGCTCATCGTCTCCCGCGTCAAGGTCATGGCCAAGCTCGACATTGCGGAAAAGCGCTTGCCCCAGGATGGCCGCATCTCCCTGCGCATCGCCGGCCGGCCGGTGGACGTCCGGGTCTCCACCATGCCGTCCGGTCATGGCGAGCGCGTGGTCATGCGCCTCCTGGACAAACAGGCCGGCCGCCTCGATTTGGAGCAGCTCGGCATGGCGCCCGCCTCCCTGGAGGTGATGAAACGGTTGCTGGCGCGGCCCAACGGCATCATCCTGGTAACCGGCCCCACCGGCTCGGGCAAGACCACCACCCTGTACGCCGCGCTCACCCTGCTCAACAAGAGCAGTCGTAACATCATGACCGTTGAGGATCCCATCGAGTATTATCTCGACGGCATCAGCCAGACCCAGGTGAACACCAAGGTGGACATGAGCTTTGCCCGTGGCCTGCGCGCCATCCTCCGGCAGGATCCGGACGTGGTGATGATCGGCGAGATCCGCGACCTGGAGACGGCCGAGATCGCCGTGCAGGCCAGTCTCACCGGCCACCTGGTCCTTTCCACCCTGCATACCAACACCGCGGTGGGCTCGGTAACCCGTTTGCGGGATATGGGCGTGGAGCCCTTTCTGCTCTCCTCGTCGGTCGTGGGTATCCTGGCCCAGCGCTTGGTCCGTATCCTCTGTCCCCATTGCAAGGCGTCCCATCCGGCCACGCCCATGGAAAGTTTGTCTCTGGGCATTGCCACGGCACCGCCGCCGGCTATCCATACCGCCACCAGTTGCGCGCAATGCACCGGGCTGGGTTACAGCGGCCGCACCGGGATCTACGAGGTGGTGGAGGTGGATGACGCCATGCGCATCATGATCCACGACGGCGCTGGCGAACATGAACTTGAGGCCCAGGCCCGGCTCCGGTCGCCCAATATCCGCCAGGATGGGGTGCGGCGCATCCTGGCCGGCGACACCTCCATTGAGGAGGTGTTGCGGGTCACCAAGGAGGACGTTAAGGAGGATTAGTCCATGGGCGCTTTTGAATACGCCGCCCTGGACGCGGCCGGTCGCCAGCGCAAAGGGGTTCTGGAGGGTGATACGCCCAGGCAGATTCGCCAGATCCTCCGCGAGCGCGGCCTTATCCCGCTGACCGTGGAGGAGGTGGCCAAGGGGGTGGCGCGGCGTGGCCACGGTTTGCTTTTCCGGCGCGGCGTGGCCCCCGCCGATCTGGCCCTTATCACCCGGCAGCTCGCCACCCTGGTCCGCGCCGGCACCGTGCTTGACGAGGCCCTGGCAACGGTGGCCGACCAGACGGAAAAGGGTCGCCTGCAGGGCATCATCGTCGGGGTGCGCTCGCGGGTGCTGGAAGGACATGCCCTGGCTGCCGCCATGGCGGATTTTCCCGGCGTCTTCCCGAAATTGTACCGCACCACGGTGGGGGCCGGCGAACAGTCCGGCCATCTCGACGTGGTGCTGGAGCGCTTGGCCGACTATACTGAGTTTGTGCAGCAGATTCGCCAGAAGGTTATGCTGGCCGTCCTTTATCCCATCATCCTGACCGTGGTGGCGATCCTGGTGGTGGGCGCCCTGCTTACCTACGTGGTGCCCAAAATCGTCGATGTTTTTGAAAACCTGCACCAGCAATTGCCGGTCTTGACCCGCGGGCTCATCCAGGTAAGCAGCTTTCTCCGCTCCTACGGCCTGCTCCTGCTGGTTGGCCTGTTCGCCCTTGCTGTCCTCTTTCGGCTGCTGCTCCGGCGGGAAGGGGTGAGGCTGCGCTTTGACCAGGCCATCTTCCGGGTGCCTTTAATTGCCCGTTTTTCCCGCTCCATGAACGCCGCCCGCTTTGCCCGGACCTTCAGCATCCTTACGGCGTCGGGCGTGCCGGTGCTGGATGGCATGCATATCTCGGCCCAAGTCATCGGCAACATGGCCATGCGCCAGGCGGTCGACGAGGCGGCCTCCAGGGTGCGGGAGGGGAGCAGCGTCCATCAGATGCTGGCCAAATCCGGCTATTTTCCGCCGATTACCATCCACCTTATTGCCAGCGGTGAGGCGAGCGCCAAACTGGAGGAGATGCTGGAACGGGCGGCGGTGAACCAGGAACGCGAAGTGGAAACCCTGATCTCCACCCTCATGGGGGTCTTCGAGCCCCTGCTCATTCTGATCATGGGCGGCGTGGTGCTGATTATCGTTTTGGCCATTCTCCTGCCCATCTTCGATCTGAACGCCCTGGTCAAGTGAGGGCGAAGGCGATGGCGATGGCGCACCAAAGGGGTTTCACCCTGCTGGAGATCCTGGTGGCCCTGGCCATCTTGAGCATGGTCTGTCTGGCCGTGACCACCACCAGCGGCATTGCGGTGGACAACGCCGGCTACCTCAAGGAGCGCACCCTGGCAACCTGGGTGGCCATGAACAAGGCGGCCGAACTGGAACTGGCCGGCAAGTGGGTGGAGGTGAGCGCAGGAGACAGCAGCGCGGAAATGGCCGGCCGCAAATGGGCGGTGAAGGTGACGGGCCATGAAACGCCGAATGCGGAGATGCGGCGGGCGGTGATTGAGGTGCGGGCCGAGGAGCTTGGCAAGGAGCCGTTGGCGGTCTTCACCGTGTTCATGGGGCGTCCGGCCGGCCCATGAATAAACGCGGTTTTACCTTGCTGGAGCTTCTGGTGGCGGTGGCCATCTTTGCCGTGCTGGCTGCGGTTGGTTATGGCAGCCTGCGCACCATGGTGGACGTGCGTGAGCAGGTGACGGCCGGCATGGATGATCTCGCCGAACTGCAGAAGGCCATCACCATGCTGCAGCGAGACGTGGAGCAGGCCATGCCCGGCCGGGGCATCCGCGACGAGTATGGAGCAGACCAGCCCGCCATGTTCCGGCATGTTGCCGGCACCTTGGATGGCGCGCTGGAGTTCACCCGGGGCGGCTTTGCCAACCCGACCGGCCAGGCCCGCGCCACCGTGCAGCGGGTGGCCTACCAGTTGCGCGATGGTGACCTGGTGCGTCATAGCTGGCGGGTGCTGGACCGGGTCGTGGACAGCGCGCCCTATACTGCCGTGGTGTTGCGCCGGGTACGCTCTTTTACGGTGCAGTTTCTTAATGATCAGAATGGCTGGCAGGATAGCTGGCCGATGGAGGAGAGCCGGGAAAAACCGTTCATGAAGGTGGAACTGCCCAAGGCCGTCAAGGTCGTCCTCGACGTCGAGGGGTGGGGGGTGATTGAGCGGTTGTTCGTCATGGCCCATAATATAAGGCAGACAACGCCATGAGGACGGACCTGGGCATTAACCTCTGGCAGGTCGGGCAGGGGAGCCGGGGCGTGGCTCTGCTGGTGGTGCTGCTGATCACCGGGCTGGCCACGGTGCTGGCCGTGGCCCTGGTTTCCTCCCAGCAGGTGCAGATCCGCCGGACCGCCAATGTCCTCGACAGCGGTCAGGCCTTCTGGCTGGCCAGGGGCGTGGAGGATTTCGCCATCCAGGTGCTGATTCAGGACCGGAAGGACGGCAAGAGTGACAATCTCGGCGAGAACTGGGCCGGGGTGCTGCCCCTGACCAAGGTGGAGGGC
>DYDL01000319.1 GCA_020717925.1 Desulfocapsa sp. | reverse complement strand
GTTGAGGATGAGAAAGCTTGCGTCCAGGCGGTGGAGGATGACCCGGCCTCGTTCGCCGGGGGAGACGCAGGCGCGCAGATCCTGGGCCGCGTGCTCGTTTTCCGGAATGGGGGCCAGTTGCAGCCACAAGGCCGGGTCGCCGGTCTGAAAGACATCCTCTTCCCTGTGTTGTCTGTCTCGTGTTGTTGCGTCCATGCGGGTCGGTCGCTCCAGCGCCATCCCTGACGCCCGCGACACTAAACCGTCCCTGGTTGTCGGTCGCTCCAGCGCCATCCCTGATGCCCGCGACACCAAACCGTCCCTGGTCATTGGAAACGTCACCCCGAACAGGCTGTTGCCGTAGCCGGGCAGGATCACCGCATGGGGGAAATGTTCCTGAAGTTCCCTTGCGGTCTGCGGCTCCAGATTCATGCCGCCGGTATGGATGCCGAGGATTCGCTCCCTTTGTGGCGCACTCATGATCCGGGCCAGTTCTACCAGCAGGGGCGGGGTGGTGAACAGGGTGTCGATTTCCTGATGGCTGAGGATGTTGGCGGCTTGACTCAGGACATGCTCCATGTAGAGCTTCAGACCCATGGAGCCCTTGGCCTGCCGTTTGATCCAGCGCACGTCACAATCCACGGTAAAGGGTTCCAGACTACCAAGAGACCTTGCCATGAACCGGGCGGAGCGATCAATGATATGGGGGCCGCCGGGCCCGACAAAGAGCCAGCGTCCGCCGCGGGGAAAGTTGTGCGCGGTCACGGCCTTGAGCCAGGGTGCAATAAAGGCGTCTTGGAATTCCTCGGGAGAAAAGACCCGGCGGCAGGGATCGCCGGTGGTGCCGCCGGTCTCGGACAGGAAGTGGGAGGCGAGATCCCGATGCAGGGCTCGGGGGATGAAATCGGTGATCAGCCGGGTGCGCAGGGCCGCGATATCCATCACCCCCAGGAGGTGAAAGTCCTCGCGGCTGGTGATGGTTTCTCTGACATCAAGCCCGAGCAACCGCTGCCGTTCCAGCCAGAACGGGGTGCCGAAGTCGGGGTGAAAATGGAGGGCCAGGATTTTTTTGATGTGGTGAGGATCCATTTATTTCTTCCAGGAAAGGATGAGCAACGGGAGAAGGACCATGTCGCAGAGGATGGCCAGCCACAGGGCGCCGCTGATTAACAGGCCGAAATCGCGCAGGGGGATGAAGGGGGAGGCGAGAAATCCCAGGAACCCGGTGCCGGAGATCAGGGCGGCAGTGAGCATGGCGGGCCCGGCATAGTGGATGGTGTTGTGGAGATGCTCCATGGTTGTGCCGGGTGTCTGGTTCTCCGCCTGCAAACGATGGAGGAAGTGAATGGTGTCGTCTACCACAATTCCGAAGACGATGCTGGCGACGGTCACCGTGGCCACGCTCAGGGGAATCCCCAGCCAGCCCATAAGGGCGAGGATGAAAAACACCGGCATGATATTGGGGAGAATGGCCAGGATCCCGAAATGAACAGAGCGCAGGGCCAGCCCCATGACCAGGGAGATGGGGATAAAGGCGCTGGCGAAACTGGTGAGCAGCGAAGAAAAAAGGCGCTGCTGGCCGCGGGTGTAGAGGGGGACGGAGCCGGTGACATAGGGGTGGGCCTGCGCCCCCAGATGGTGCTGGAGAAAGTCTTCCAACTCCTCGGAGAGGGCCAGAGTCGGCTCTGAGGCCAGGGTCTTCAGGAGGATGGTGGCCCGTTGCGGCCGCTCATCCATTTCGCCCAGGGAAAGCGGCATGGGAAGACGGGCGCCGTTGGCCGTGGATGTGGCAATCACCATCCCGTCGGCGAAAGAATAGAGAATCTGGGTGACGACCGGATTGGCCGCGGCAAAGGTATCGAGAATGGCCTGGAGCTCACCATTGCTCTTGTTGTTGGCGGCAAGGTCAATCTCAAAGGGGGTCAGACCCAGGCCTGCGCCTTCGATGGCCTGATAGTTCTGGCGCACCACGGCCTTTTCCTCAAAAAAATCGAGGATAAGCGAGCCGGTGTTCAGGCGGCTGACGCCCACGGCGGCGAGCAGGCAAAGGACAAGAATAACCCCGGTGAGCAAACGGTGGTTGCGGGCCATAAACAGAACCATTGTGTCGGGCATGGTCAGGTTGCGTCCGGGAGAGGGCTCAAAAAACAGGGCCAGCAGGATCAGAGAATTGACCAGGGACAGAGCGCTGGCCACAGTCCCCCAGACGCCAAGCTGCTGGATGGGAAGATAACTGCTGAAGACCAGTGAGAAAAAACCGAGCATGATGGTCA
>DYDL01000318.1 GCA_020717925.1 Desulfocapsa sp. | reverse complement strand
AGGTTGAGGATGAGAAAGCTTGCGTCCAGGCGGTGGAGGATGACCCGGCCACGTTCGCCGGGGGAGACGCAGGCGCGCAGATCCTGGGCCGCGTGTTCGTTTTCCGGAATGGGGGCCAGTTGCAGCCACAAGGCCGGGTCGTCAGCCTGAAAGACATCCTCTCTCCCGTGTTGTCTGTCTCGTGTTGTTGCGTTCATGCGGGTCGGTCGCTCCTGCGCCATCCCTGACGCCTGCGAAACTAAACCGTCCCTGATTGTCGGTCGCTCCTGCGCCATCCCTGGCGCTCGCGACACTAAACCATCCCTGGTTGTCGGAAATGTCACCCCGAACAGGCTGTTGCCGTAGCCGGGCAGGATCACCGCATGGGGGAAATGTTCCTGAAGTTCCCTTGCGGTCTGCGGCTCCAGATTCATGCCGCCGGTATGGATGCCGAGGATTCGCTCCCTTTGTGGCGCACTCATGATCCGGGCCAGTTCTACCAGCAGGGGCGGGGTGGTGAACAGGGTGTCGATTTCCTGATGGCTGAGGATGTTGGCGGCCTGACTCAGGACATGCTCCATGTAGAGCTTCAGCCCCATGGAGCCCTTGGTCTGCCGTTTGATCCAGCGCACGTCACAATCCACGGTAAAGGGTTCCAGACTGCCCAGAGACCTTGCCATGAACCGGGCGGAACGATCAATGATATGGGGGCCGCCGGGTCCGACAAAGAGCCAGCGTCCGCTGCGGGGAAAGTTGTGCGCGGTCACGGCCTTGAGCCAGGGTGCAATAAAGGCGTTTTGGAATTCTTCGGGTGAAAAGACCCGGCGGCAGGGATCGCCGGTGGTGCCGCCGGTCTCGGACAGGAAGTGGGAGGCGAGATCCCGATGCAGGGCTCGGGGGATGAAATCGGTGATCAGCCGGGTGCGCAGGGCCGCGATATCCATCACCCCCAGGAGGTGAAAGTCCTCGCGGCTGGTGATGGTTTCTCTGACATCAAGCCCGAGCAACCGCTGCCGTTCCAGCCAGAACGGGGTGCCGAAGTCGGGGTGAAAATGGAGGGCCAGGATTTTTTTGATGTGGTGAGGATCCATTTATTTCTTCCAGGAAAGGATGAGCAACGGGAGAAGGACCATGTCGCAGAGGATGGCCAGCCACAGGGCGCCGCTGATTAACAGGCCGAAATCGCGCAGGGGGATGAAGGGGGAGGCGAGAAATCCCAGGAACCCGGTGCCGGAGATCAGGGCGGCAGTGAGCATGGCGGGCCCGGCATAGTGGATGGTGTTGTGGAGATGCTCCATGGTTGTGCCGGGTGTCTGGTTCTCCGCCTGCAAACGATGGAGGAAGTGAATGGTGTCGTCTACCACAATTCCGAAGACGATGCTGGCGACGGTCACCGTGGCCACGCTCAGGGGAATCCCCAGCCAGCCCATAAGGGCGAGGATGAAAAACACCGGCATGATATTGGGGAGAATGGCCAGGATCCCGAAATGAACAGAGCGCAGGGCCAGCCCCATGACCAGGGAGATGGGGATAAAGGCGCTGGCGAAACTGGTGAGCAGCGAAGAAAAAAGGCGCTGCTGGCCGCGGGTGTAGAGGGGGACGGAGCCGGTGACATAGGGGTGGGCCTGCGCCCCCAGATGGTGCTGGAGAAAGTCTTCCAACTCCTCGGAGAGGGCCAGAGTCGGCTCTGAGGCCAGGGTCTTCAGGAGGATGGTGGCCCGTTGCGGCCGCTCATCCATTTCGCCCAGGGAAAGCGGCATGGGAAGACGGGCGCCGTTGGCCGTGGATGTGGCAATCACCATCCCGTCGGCGAAAGAATAGAGGATCTGGGTGACGACCGGATTGGCGGCGGCAAAGGTATCGAGAATGGCCTGGAGCTCACCATTGCTCTTGTTGCTGGCGGCAAGGTCAATCTCAAAAGGGGTCAGACCCAGCCCTGCGCCTTCGATGGCCTGATAGTTTTGGCGCACCACGGCTTTTTCCTCAAAAAAATCGAGGATGAGTGAGCCGGTGTTCAGGCGGCTGACGCCCACGGCGGCGAGCAGACAAAGGGCAAGAATAACCCCGGTGAGCAAACGGCGGTTGCGGGCCATAAACAGAACCATGGTGTCGGGCATGGTCAGGTTGCGTCCGGGAGAGGGCTCAAAAAACAGGGATAGCAGGATCAAGGAATTGACAAGGGACAGGGCGCTGGCCACAGTCCCCCAGACACCAAGCTGCTGAATGGGAAGATAACTGCTGAAGACCAGTGAGAAAAAACCGAGCATGATGGTC
>DYDL01000317.1 GCA_020717925.1 Desulfocapsa sp. | reverse complement strand
AGTAGTAGTAGTAGTAAAATTTAACAAAATCAGGTTGTTATATCAATACTCACGAAGCAGTTGCCTGGCTCTTATTTCCGTATTACCGGAAAAATTGGCCGGGAAGGCGGAATTTTGCCGTGCCAGCAGCCCGGTTTTGAATTACAAAAACCAATTCATGGCCTGTTCGCAACCGGAAACGAAACAACCCCGCACCCGCCGCACCCACACGCCATTTTTCTCTTGCCGAACAAAATTCTATGGTATCATCTCCCCCGTCATGGCCTCGAATACCACCATCATCCCCATCGCCAGCGGCAAGGGCGGGGTGGGAAAAACCCTGCTTGCCGCCAACCTGGCCATCGCCCTTGCCCGGGCCGGCCACACCACCGTGGCCGTGGACCTCGACCTGGGCGGCTCCAACCTGCACACCTATCTCGGCATCCCCAACAAACACCCGGGAATCGGCGATTTCCTGAAGGGCAAACAGCTCTCCTTCCGCAGCCTGGCCCTGCCCACCCAGTTTCCCAACCTTTCCTTTATTCCCGGCGACGGCAAGACCCCGTTCATGGCCAATATCCCGCCTGAGCAGCGGCGGTTGCTGACCAAGGAACTCATGACCATTCCGGCCCGCTACGTGCTGCTCGACCTCGGCGCCGGCTCCTCCTTCAACACCCTGAATTTCTTCGGGATCACCCACCGCTCCATGGTGATTTCCACCTTTGAAACCGCGGCCATCATGAACTTTCTCACCTTTCTGCGAAACTTCATGTTCCGCCTGCTCACCAGCGCCTTTAAAAAGAACCAGCAGGTCCATGACCAGCTCTTCAACGCCTTCCGCCAATCCGGCCTCGGCAAGCCCGCCACCGTGGCCAGCCTGCTGGAGATGGCGGCCAACTTCGACCCCGGCCTGGCGGACGAAACCCGGCAACGGCTGCGCTCGTATCGTCCCCGCATCGTCTTCAACATGGGTGAGCGACCAGATGATCTCAAGGTTTGCGCCAGCCTGCACAAGAGCATCCAGACCCACCTTTCCATGGAAGCTGAATTCTTCGGTTTCATCCCCGATGACCCCATGGTTCGCCAGGCGGCCAGGACCAACAATGCCCTGCTCAGGGAATTTCCCGACTGCCCCGCCGGCCGCGGCATCACCGCGCTGGCCGCGCGCATTATCGCCAACTGGGAAACCGGCTGGAGCGACGACCCGGACACGCTGCTTGCAGACACGAGAAATTGTTACCAACAATAGCCATGTATCAGACGCACGGACCTTGTCGCAGTTAGGAGTACCACGGCATGACCAGGATTGACTTCCTTGGCCACTCCGGCTTTATCGTGCATCATCAGGGTCTCGCCCTGCTCTTCGACCCCTGGATCGAGGGCAACCCGGTCTGCCCGCTCAAGAACACAGCCGACATCAGTGAGGCGGACTACATCTTTGTCAGCCACGACCACGACGATCACGGCTTTGCCGAGGGTGTGACCATAGCCAGACGCCTGGGCGCCCGGCTGGTAGCGATCACCGAACTGGCCCGCCTGGCCGAGGAGCAGGGGGTGAGCGCCACCCTGCGCGGCAACCTGGGCGGCTCCATCACCACCCCGGATCTAACCCTGAAATTCGTGCGCGCCTATCACTCCTGCGCCATCGGCGTGCCCTGCGGCTTCGTGGTCGACCTGGGCAATCTCGTCCTCTACCATGCCGGCGACACCGACTTCTTCTCCGACATGGCCTTCTTGTACCATAAGCCCATTGACCTGGTCTTCCTGCCCATCGGCTCGTGCTTCACCATGGGGCCGCGGGAGGCGGCCATGGCGGTGGCAAAGATCCAGCCCCGCATAGTGATCCCCATGCACTACAACACCTTCCCGCCGATTAAGCAGGATCCACGGGTGTTTGTTGAACTGGTGGGGAATCTGGCCGAGGTCAGGGTGCTTGCCCCGGGCGAGCGGACAGATATTTAGAAACACCCACTATACGCTCAAGGAAACTCAAAGCGCATCGTCCAATTATTCCAAATCACATAGTGGATACCAAACTGTTTGGAAATATCTTGACTTGCCACAGCGTAAAAAAGCCCCTCCCGTTTCCAGGAGAGGCTTGAGTTTTTCGATGATGTTTTTGCTTACTGCTTCAAGGTGGGCAGGGGGGGGCTCCCCCCTGCACCCCCTTAGGGCCGAAGCACTCAAAGCTCCCAAGTGTCAATGAGCGCGCTTCTTCC
>DYDL01000086.1 GCA_020717925.1 Desulfocapsa sp. | reverse complement strand
CAACTGGACACCCTGGTGAAACGCTCTTCCGTTATTCTCAAGGAAGGACTATACCCGCACAAGCCCCTGGTGGTACTCGAGCCCCTGCTGGATACCTTCGAGTGCATCGATATCCGGGCCATGGCCCGCTTCGACACCGAGATTCCCACGGAAATTTTCCTCGCCCGGGAAGACAACCCGCAACCCTGCCTGATTCAGGACTTTTCCGAAAAATTCATCCGCATTCAGATGGAGGTGGCGCAACAGCACCTGCTGAAGGGTATGACCATTGGCCAGGAGGTCGTCCTCAAGGTTGTGCCGGAATTGCAGGGCCAGCGCCTGGTCCTTCAGGGTCGCGTCTTCCGCAAGCGCCGGGACAACGTGGTTATCTCCATGGACAGGATCATGCGGAACGGTCAATTCCACCCTCTGGACGACCTGGACGAGATCTATATCAAGTCGGCCATGTTTGATCACCCCAACACCAAGAGCTGAAAAGATGGGGCAGGCTGCCATGCTGCTCCTCCATCCCCCGGTTGCCAAGCCCTGTGAACCGCCGGGCGGCATCGCCCGGCTGGCCGGATTTCTGCGCGGCCACGGCCTGCCCTGCACGGTAGCAGACCTCAACATCGAAGGGATGCTTTTCCTGCTGCACCGGCCAACCGCGCCAACCGGTGCCTGGAGCCGCCGCGCCTGCAGGGGCATCATTGCCAATCTTGCGGCGCTGCGCAGCCCGCAACTCTATGCCACGCCGGACCGTTACCGACGGGCGGTGGCCGATGTCAACCGGGTGTTGGCGCTGGCCGGTCAAAACCGCCGCATCGGGCTGAGCCTTGCCAACTACCAGGATCCGGACCTGTCGCCGCTTAAAAGCGCTGACCTTATCCAGGCCGCCGCCCATCCGGAGGCCAGCGTCTTTTTCCCATTCTTTGCCACGCGGCTGCCGCAATTACTGGAGGAAAGCCAGCCAGCCCTGGTCGGCTTTTCCCTCAACTACCTGAGCCAGGCCCTCTGCACTTTTGCCATGGTCGGCTTGCTCAAACAGCTTTATCCAGGCCTGCCCATAGTGCTGGGCGGCGGCCTGGTCACCTCGTGGCTCCGCAACCCGGGCTGGCGCAACCCCTTTGCCGGCCTGATCGATCATCTCGTGGCCGGCCCAGGTGAAGCGGTGCTGCTGGACCTGCTGGACGTTAAAGTCGCGGCCCAGCACCAGCCAGCGGATTACACCTTCCTGCGCGACAATTCCTACCTGGCGCCTGGCTTTATCCTGCCCTATGCTGCCTCGGCCGGCTGTTACTGGAACCAGTGCTCTTTCTGCCCGGAAAAGGCGGAGGACAACCCCTACGTCCAGGTACCGGCCGCCCGGGCCCTGGACGATATCCACGGTCTGGTTGCCAGCACCCGCCCGACCCTGCTGCATCTGCTCGATAACGCCATCAGCCCGGCGCTGATGCGCGCCTTGGTGGCCCGGCCGCCCGGGGTTGACTGGTATGGTTTTGCCCGGGTCAGCCCCCTGCTCATGGATACGGATTTCTGCCAGGCGCTGCGCCAGTCCGGTTGTGTCATGCTCAAACTCGGTCTCGAATCCGGGGACCAGGGGGTGCTCGACGCCATGCGCAAGGGCATCGACCTGACCATGGTGTCGGAGACGCTGGCCGCGCTCAAGCAGGCCGGCATCGCCACCTATGTCTACCTGCTCTTTGGCACCCCCGCGGAGTCCATCGACGAGGCGCGCAGCACCCTGCAATATGTGGTGGACCATAAGGTTGCCATCACCTTTCTGAACCTGGCCGTCTTCAATATGCCGATTTGTGGCGCAGAGGCCGACAGCATGGCGAAACGCGATTTTTACGCCGCCGACCTTTCCCTCTACACCGACTTTGAACATCCCCGGGGCTGGGATCGGCAGGCGGTGCGGCGCTTCCTGGATCAGGAATTCAAGCGCCACCCGGCGGTGGCCGCTATTCTCAGGCGTGACCCACCGCTCTTCACCTCAAACCACGCGCCATTCTTCCGCAAGTAACGAATTTACCAATAAAAAAAGCCCCGAGAGACGGGGCTTTTTCCATACTCCTGTCGGCACGGGCCTCAGATCGGGCTCACCTGGTCGGCAGCCGGCCCTTTGGGACCGTCAACAATTTCAAACTGTACCCGCTCCCCCTCTTTCAGGGATTTGAAGCCTTCCGCCTTGATGGCGGAAAAATGGACAAACACATCCGGTCCATTATCCTGCGCGATAAACCCAAACCCCTTGGCCTCGTTAAACCACTTCACTGTCCCTTGCAACATCGCTTTTCGCTCCTTGATGCTCGGTCCCGGCAAGGACCACTTCGTTATAAAGGCCCGGTTCCAAAATGGATACCTTGGGCCAGGCAAGCTGTTTGCGGCCCTTCCCAGGCTAAAACCCTTAGGAAACTAACACGATACCCAGTCCAAAATTACCCGCCGCCAATGGAAAAGCAAGATTTTTTTCAGCCACGCCCCCTTATCATTGCCTCGTGAACCCCTCACGTTTTTTTTCATCCTTTTTTAGTTTCTTCGCAGCCTTTTTCTCTTTAATGGATTTGGTTGGTTCCTTTTTGGCATCCTTCTTCGTGTCCTGGGCCTTGCTCATGATGTTTGCTCCTTATGTTGAAGATCACGCGCGTGCGCGCCACGGTATTACCATTGAAATTTATCACATAATTTCCTGCTGAACAGTATTTTTTCATTTTAAAGGCCGCCACCCGCAACCAGCATGTCCAGGCCCGCCTTTCAGCGCCGGCGCAAAAAATCCTGCAGCTCCTGCTCCTGGTAGAAGGCCTGTTCAAAGAACAGCCCGGCCGGCGGCGCCAGGTAGCGGAGCGGCCGCTCCGGCTTGGACGCCAGAAAGGCCAGCACGTCATCCTCGGTCAGATTGTGCCGGCCCACCTCCACCAAAATGGCAACGATGCGGCGCACCATTTTCCACAAGAAATGGGAACCGATAATGCGAAAGACGATCTGGTTATCCTCCTCGATCACTTCCGCCACCCGCACCAGCACCATGGTTGACTTCTTCAGCTCCTGCCGCTCGGCAAAGGCCACGAAATCGTGCATGCCGACCATAAGCCCGGCAACGCGCCGCATCGCCGCGACATCGAGCACCTCCCGCACCCACCAGACATATTTCCTGCCAAAAACGGTTTTGTGCTGAGTAATCCGATAGAGATAGCTGCGGGCCACACAGTGATGCCTGGCGTGAAAACGCGGGTCGGCCTTTTCCACTCCAAGCACTACGATGTCAGCGGGCAGGGCGTCGTTCATGGCGTCCTGGATGGCAGCAGGAGCTAGATTGGTCCGCGCCTCCAGATGGGCCGTATATCTTAAGGCATGCACCCCGGCGTCGGTGCGACCGTTGCCCTGGATATCCACCGCCTCGCTGCCCAAAAACGTGGTCGCGGCGTGCAGCAGGCTGCCCTGTATCGTCCTGGCATCGTCCTGCTTCTGCCAGCCGCTGTAACGGCTGCCGTCGTACTCCAGGGTGAGCTTGAACCTGGCGGGCATCGTTTGCTTGGTCATGGGCAGTAAATACTCGTTTTTTGCCTTCAGCCTTCAGCCTTGAGCCTCGAGCCTTGAGCTTTTTTCTACAGCCCGCGCAGCATCGCCTGCATGCGGGCAAAGGCCTGGGGGTCCATGATCTGCACCTGATTGGTGGTGCCGCTCAGGTTGGAGTGATGGCCGATGATGATGATATAGGTTTCACTTTCACGGATAAACCCGGCCCGTCGGGCATGCTTGACAAAGAGCGAGATCGCCTTGTCGCTGTTGGCGTGCGAGATCTCGATAAAGAACGGCACCACCCCCCACACCATGGCCAGTTGCCGGTATGCCTTGGGGTTGCTGGTGGCGGCGATAAGCCGGGTGGCGGGGCGATGCTGCGCGATCTTCTTGACCGCCAGTCCGGAATGGGTGAAGCAGACAATGCCGTCGGCACCGCTGTTCCTGGCGAGCTGGGTTGCCGCGGATGCGATGGCCTCCCGGGAATCGGTGAGCTGCACCACCTCCCGGTCCCATGGGTAGATGGTCTCGGTGGCCGCGATCGTCCGCTCCAAAACCTTGATAGCCTCCTCTGGATAATTACCCACCGCGGTCTCATCGGAAAGCATCACCGCATCGGTACCGTCGAGTACCGCATTGGCGATGTCCGAGACCTCGGCCCGGGTGGGAAAGGGTGAGACCAGCATGGAGGAAAGCATCTGGGTGGCGGTGATGACCGGAATACCATGCCGGTTCGCCGATGCGATGATACGCTTCTGCACCACCGGCACCAGGTGCACGCCCAGCTCGACCCCGAGGTCGCCGCGGGCCACCATAATGCCGTCGGCCGCCGCCATGATCTCTTCCAAGTGGTCCAGGGCCACGGCCAATTCAATTTTGGCCACCAGGGGCACGTCGCCGCCAAAGCCGGCCACCAGTTGCCTGACCCGGGTGATATCCGCGCCACTACGGACAAAGGAGAGCGCTATGTAATCCACGTCCTCGGCAACACCAAAGGCCAGGTCAGACTTATCCTTATCCGTAACCGAGTCAATCAGAAGTTCGGCCAACGGCACGTTGACCCCTTTATGGGAGGTAAGCTTGCCACCCATCATGATCTCGACCACCACAGCCTCCCCCACACGGGAAGTCACCTCGGCGCGAATAGCGCCGTCGGCAAAGTAAATCACATCGCCAGGGGCCAGGGCGCTTAGGATTTCCGGGTGGCTTATGGTGATCTCCCGCTCCCCTCCCCTGGTCTGGTCAGGATAGATAGTCAAGCGGTCGTGGGTTTCCAGATGCATGATGCCATCAATTACCCCCACCCTGATCTTGGGACCGGCAATATCTTGCAAGATGGCCACTGGCATGTCAAGCCGGCCGGCAATGGCCCTGATGTGCCTGATCAAGGTGCGGTGGGAATCGTGATCGCCGTGGGAAAAATTCAGGCGGAAGACATTGACGCCAAGGATGATGAGCTTTTCAATCATCTCCCGGCTTCCGGTGGCCGGCCCGAGGGTGGCGACGATCTTGGTCTTGTTCATAACCAGCCCTCTCATCTCAATAGCGCATTACGCGGACGATGCAGGTGGCGAGACCATCACTCTTTGCCGGCATCCGCGGCGCCCTTCAGCCGCTCTTCCTCCTGGCTCCTGATGGCCCGCGCCTTGTCCAGGGGAACCCGGACCTGATCCACTGCCTGCCGGGCAGCCTCATCGGTCATCCTGTCAATTGCCCCATTTTCACTATTTTTCTTCTGCTCCTGGGAACAGCCCGTCAGGCCAATCGTGGCAAACCCCAGCAACAGCAACGAGGCAATAAGCAGCTTTTTCATGCGCTTCCCTCCAGGGTGAAGATGATTACGAACTAGCGGCTCACCAAAGATGTAGCAGACCTACGCGGGGCATGCAAGTAAAGAGGTGAAACTGAAAGGTGAAAGGTGAAAGCTGAAAGCTGAAAGGTGAAAGTCTGTGGAAGTTTTCGTTAGAAATTTTTCCTTGGACTTTAAGCTTTGAACTTTGAGCTTTGAGCTTTGAGCTTTTTTCATATATGGTCGGGACGAGAGGATTCGAACCTCCGACCCCAGCGTCCCGAACGCTGTGCTCTACCAGACTGAGCCACGTCCCGACCCGGTTGCTACACTAAGATTTTCGTCATTTCACCGTTTGCACGTACGGACCTTCATGGGGCATGTTTATATGGCCAAGGAAGGGCGGTATGATGATATATTTTGCACGTGGTGTCAACGTCTCTGTGAACCGCCAGCCGAATTACCGTGCAACCGGTTACCGCCTGGTGCTGAAAAGAATATTCCGGAAGGAAAAGCTCCCTTCCGGAATATTCGAGTTTCCGTCTTGTCGAGCCCAGCCCATCACCTTCTCCCTGGTAGAGACAAGGTAGCGCCGGCTCGCAGGACACAACCCTTAAGGCGGTTGCACCTGTGTACGTTAATGGCGTAGTCTTACTTCACGGCGTCGGCCAGCTTGCTGCCCGGTTTGAAGCGTGCCACTTTGCGGGCGGGAATCTTGATCGCCTTGCCGGTCTGGGGATTGCGGCCCTGACGCGCGGCCCGCTTGGTCACGGAAAAGGTGCCGAAACCAACCAGGGTTACCTTGCCACCGGTCTTCAAAGCCTTGGTTACCGCGGCCAGAAGCCCGGTCAAGGCCTTCTCGGCAGCAGCCTTGCTGATATCAGCCGCACCCGCCATGCTCTCAACCAATTCACTCTTGTTCATACACTCCCTCCTCATGCTGTTGTGGTTTCCACCATTCCCCGCTCAGTAACCGAAGTTACCACCTGGCCTCTTCCAGATCCGTCGGAGTCATGGCAAAAAAACCAAACTCCGAAGATCGAAAATACACCAAGAAACTGCTCGAAATGCCTGTCACAAACGGCCCTAACCAAGCTCGGGCCTAAGTCACAATACCCGGTCAAACACAAAGATCAAGAAAAACTTTGCATTTGTCCTTACCCCAGGGGAAAAAATTTGATTTCCCCTCCACGTCGCGCCGGGCAAGGCGCGCCGGAGCATCTGCCACTTTGCGCCGGCAGGTCGCCATGCGTCCGGGCCGACAATCAACTGGACGGCAGCGTAACTATCGGTTTTTCAAGGAAAAATTTTCGATCCATGATCCACTGCTGGAGGGTCTCGGCAATCTCCCTGGCCCTTACCACGCTGGAAATAGGGGCCGTGGGCACCATTTTGCCGTTCACCTCGATCTGCCCGCTTTTCAACTGCGCGTAACTTACCTCGCCGTAGCTCCTGGCAATGCCGTTGGGATAGTCGTGGGCATAGTCAACGATCTGGGTGACGATATCGTGGTCGGAGACCCCGGTGTAGGCGGCCATGGTCTCGTTGAGAATAGGAATGGGGATCCCCAGGCCAACCGACATGGTGCAGCCGTAACCCTGCATGCTGATGCCCCGAAGCCAGCGGGATGACATCTGCTTCAGGTCGCCCTGCACCATGAGGGTGCCGGCCGGCTTGCGCGGCGTGCCATTATCCGCCCGCGGCGCCGCGGGCTTGTGCTGGGTGCCGTGCCAGGTCACATAGCCGACACCGCCGCCCAGGAAGATGCGGGTGCCAAGGCCGATGGTCAGATAGAAGGGGTCGTTCATCAGGGGGCTCAGTTCACCGGCATTACAATAGTTGGCATTCCTGCCTTGGGGCTTCAAAGTCCCCATATAGGTATGGATGGTCTTATCGGAAAAATTGACCGCGCAGTTGTAGTTCTGATAGCCGTTGCGCGGATTGCAAAGCAGGGCGTAGGGCAGGTCGGCCAGGGTGATCTCCGTGGCCAGTTGCCGGTTGGGGTAGCAGTCGGTACCGTAGCCCGTGGCCCGCAGCCGCACCTTCCTGCCGGCCACCAAATCCTCGATAACATGGCCGCCGCCGTAGCGGAACTCCCCGGGGAAAACCTTGTTCAGGGGATCGTCTTCCGTGGGCTCGGTGGCGCCGACATAGGTGTCCACCGCCGCCAGCCCGCCATAGGCCGGAACATCATTGAGCCAGACCTTGGAGGCCTTCATGGCCGGCTTGCTGTGGCCGAAATTGATAAAGGCCCCGGAGGAACACATGGGCGAAAAGGTGCCGGTGGTGACCACGTCGACCTTGCGGGCCGCGCCTACAGCCCCTTCTTTTTTGACGATGGCCACCATCTCCTCGGCGGTAACCACCACGGCCTCGCCCGCCTGGATCCTGGCGTTGATCTCGGCGTATGTCTTGTTCACCTTGGTCTCACTCATGGCCGGCCTTACTCTATCACCGAGACGACCTTGTGGCCAAGAAGCTCAAGATCGTGAACAATGGGCTGCAAATCGCATTTTTCCAGCCGGAAATAATGGACCTTGCGATGCGAAGGTCGCTTCTCCGTGGCCACACTGATGATCTCGCCATGGTGGTCCCGGATAACCTTGCTGACCTCGTCCAGCCCCACCTTCTTGTCAACCATCACGTCGATGCGGGACGACGCCTTCAGCAGGCCGATGATCTCGATAAAGGCCGACAACAAATCAGAGGCCGTGATAATGCCTACCAGTTCATCGTTTTCCAGAACCGGCAGGCCGCCGATCTTGTATTCATGAAAAAGGCGGGCAGCCTGATCAATACTCGTGTCGGCAGTGACCGTGACCGGGTTGCGAACCATGGCCTGATCCACCGGGATATCCTCCACCATGGATGGAAAGTAATACTGCCGCAGGTCATTCTCGGTGATGAAACCCACCAGTCGGCCATCCTCCATCACGGGCAGGTGCCGGATGGCATGCTTATCCATCAGGGCGAAGGCCTCCTTGATAAGGGCGTTGCGCCCGATGGTCACTGGCTCACTCTGCATGCAGTTCTTGACTTTCATACGTCCCCTTGCTGACCATGGTTCGAAAGAATCGACGGGAAAGCACTACGGCAGCCGAGCGGCCCCGCGGTCCGGCGAATGTCTGATGCAGCAAAACGTTAAAGTAATTCGCAAGGTATTGCAAGCCCCAATGTGAGGTGCGGCCAGCATCTTTACCCTTTCCTTATCAGCGGAAATAACGTACCATTCCGGCCTGTGGCGCGCCTCGACAACAGCCGCCGATGGTAACCGTCAACCCCTAGGAAAGAGAAGAAGATGGTCGCAGCGCAACAACCTTCCGCCAAGAGTACCGTGGCGGGCCTTGCCAACATTCGCCAGCGGATCGATGCCATTGATGACCAGATCCTGACGCTGCTGCAGGAACGCATCAATATTGCCAAGGAAATCGGCCTGCTCAAGGCCAAGGGCAACAAGGCCAAGTGGGATCCGTTACGGGAACGCCAGATCTTTGAACGGCTAAAGGCCAACAACCGCGACTTCCCTGAACAACCGCTCATCAGCATCTTTCACGAGATCATCTCCACCTGCCGGCTCTCCCAGAAACAGGTGGACGTCGGCTACCTGGGACCAGAGGCCACCTTTTCCCACCTGGCCGGGGTCAAATACTTCGGCCATGGCGCCACCTACCGGCCGTTCGAGACCATCGAGGACATCTTCATCGAGGTGGAGAAGGGCCGTATCCATTACGGCATGGTGCCGGTGGAAAACTCCATCGAAGGCTCGGTGACCTCCACCCTCGACGCCTTCATGATGCACCGGGTGCGGATCTGCGGCGAGGAGAACCTGGAGATTACCCAAAACCTGGTGAACCAGAGCGGCGAACTGGACGACATCAGGCTGGTGGTCTCCCACTCCCAGCCCCTGGCCCAGTGCCGCCAGTGGCTGCGCAAGAACCTGCCCAACGTTCCCCAGGAGACCGTGTTCAGCACCGGGGTGGCGGCCCAGATGGCGGCCAAGGATAAGTCCGTGGCCGCCATCGCCAGCTCTCTGGCCATCAAGACCTACCACCTGCAGGCGGTGGTCCAGGGCATTGAGGATTACAGCGGCAACACCACCCGCTTCCTGCTCATCGGCCAGCACTCGCCCTCGCGCAGCGGCAAGGACAAGACCTCGTTGCTACTCGGCCTGCTCGACCGGCCCGGCGCCCTGAACGAGACGCTTGCCATTCTTGCCAAGCGCGGCATCAACCTGACCCGTATCGAATCGCGACCGGTGAAGAGCGAGCCGGGCAAGTACCTGTTCTTCATCGACATGCTCGATCATATCGAGGACGACCACATCCGCGAGGGGTGCGAGGAATTGCGCCAGACCTGCTCCTACTTCGAGTGGCTGGGCTCCTACCCCCGGGGCTGACATGCTGCTTCTGGCGATTGAAAGTTCGTGCGACGAGACCGCGGCCGCGGTGCTGGCCGATGGCCGGCAACTGCTCTCCGACGTCATCCACTCGCAGATCGCCGTCCATGCCCCTTACGGCGGCGTGGTGCCGGAACTGGCCTCGCGCAACCATATCGAAAATATCGCCCTGGTCGTGCGGCAGGCCCTGGACCAGGCCAACATCACCCTGGCCGAACTGGACGGTATCGCCGTTACCCAGGGGCCGGGGTTGGTGGGCTGTTTGCTGGTCGGCATCTCCTTTGCCAAGGCCCTCGCCATGGGCCGGGGGCTGCCCCTGATCGGCGTGGACCACATTGCCGGCCACCTGCTCTCGGTTTTCCTGGGCAACGATAAACCAGAGTATCCTTTCATCGCCCTGGTGGTTTCCGGCGGCCACACCAGCCTCTTCCGCGCGACCGACCCGGTGACCTTCACCCTGCTGGGCCGCACCCGCGACGACGCCGCTGGCGAGGCCTTTGACAAGGTGGCCAAGCTTTTGGGTCTTGGCTATCCGGGCGGCCCGCTCATCAGCGCCCTGGCTGAAGAGGGCAACCCGGCGGCAATTGCCTTCCCCCGCGCCTGGCTGGGCCAGGACAACCTCGATTTCAGCTTCAGTGGGCTTAAGACCGCGGTGGCCAATTACGTGCACCAGGAAAGGCAGGCAGGCCGCGACCTCCGACTGGCCGACATCTGCGCCTCGTTTCAGGAGGCCGTGGTGGCGGTACTGGTCACCAAGGCGATGCTCGCCCTCAAGCAGACCGCTACCCGCACCCTGGTGCTGGCCGGCGGCGTGGCCGCCAACCCCCGCCTGCGCGATCAACTGCTGGCCCGGGGCGAGGCCGATGGGTGTCGGGTTTGCCTCACCCCTGCCCGCTTCTGTACCGACAACGCGGCCATGATCGCCATGGCCGCCGCGCGCCAAATGGAGCAAACCAAGACCACGCCCGTCCTAGATCTTGATATGGACGCCTACTCCCGCTCGCCGCTCCTGGAGACGACATGATGGTGGAGTCGGACCGCTGCCTGGATAAAACTCCCAGCAAACGTCTGACGATCGGGCGACGGCTCCGCTATTACTATCTGCGTTTTGTCCGCCTCAAGGGGGATCCGCACTCCCTGGCACGGGGCTTTGCCATCGGCGCCTTTGTCGGCGCCACCCCTACCATCCCCCTGCACACCATTCTGACCCTCGCCCTGGCCCTGCTCGGCCGGGGCAGCAAGATCGCCGCCCTGCTCGGCTCCGTGCTGGTAAGCAACCCCCTCACCATCCTGTTGCAATACTTCCTGGCCTGGAAAATCGGTAACCGCATCATCGCCACCGGCCTCTCCTGGGAAATAATCAACAACGAGCTGGCCACCATTTTTGCCGGGGCCGGATTCATGGAAAGCCTCGCCACCCTTGGCCGGCTCGGCCTTACAACCATTACCACCCTGCTGCTGGGCGGCTGCCTCCTGGCCCTGCCCATTGCAGCCGTTGCCTATGTGGCATCCTATCAGTTTTTCGTGGCCATCAGGAAAAAATACGCCGAGAAACACGCCCTGAAGTAGAAGAGTGCCCCCCTTATGGAAACGACCAAAAAAATTCTCGACAGCCGCCACCTCGCCCCCAGCAAAAAGCGGGGCCAGAACTTCCTGGTCAACCCGCAGACCCCGATCAAGATGCTGGAACTGGCCGGTTTCACCGGCACGGACACGGTGATCGAGCTGGGCGTCGGCCTGGGGGCGCTTACCCTGCCCCTGGCCGCCCGGGTCAAGCGGGTGATCGGCCTGGAGGTGGACACCGGCATCATCCGTTACCACCGCGAGGAAGGTACTCTGCCCGAAAACGTCACCCTGCTGGACCAGGACCTGCTCACCGCGGACTACCGCGATCTGGCAACGCAGTCCGGCGGCAGGCTCAAGATCATCGCCAACCTGCCCTACTCCATCACCAACCCCCTGCTTTTCCGGTTACTGGAGTTTCGCGACATCATGGACTCGGCCGTACTCATGCTGCAAAAAGAGGTGGGCGAACGCCTCTGCGCGTCGGTTGGCACCAAGGAGTATGGGGTATTAAGCGTACTGCTGGCGGCCGGCGCCACGGTCCGAACCCTCATGCGCCTGGGCCCGGGCCAGTTTCATCCCCGGCCCAAGGTGGACTCCGTGGTGGTGGCCATCACCTTTTTCCCAGTGCCGGAGCGCATTGCGCAACTGCCGCCTTACGACCCCGCCCTGCTCCACCGGGTGGTAAAGGCATCCTTCGGCCAGCGCCGCAAGACCCTGCACAACGCCCTGGCCGCCTCGCCCCTGCTGGGCCTGAGCAAGGAGCAGGTGGCTAAAGTCCTGCAAAGCGCCGGACTGGCTCCGAGCCGACGGGCCGAGACCCTGAGCCTGGAGGAGTACGTCACCCTGACCCGGGTGGTGGCTGCGGCGCTATGACCAGTAACCGGGCAACCCCCACCCGCCTCGTGGTCTTCCAGCAGCAGGGCTCGGGCGAGGAGAAGATCGCCGGCATCCGCCAGTTCGGCCACGACCTGACTATTACCCGGGTGATCGACATCACCTCCGCCCTGCCACCCTTCATCGACGAGCCGCTGGACTTGCTGCCCACCGACTTCACCGGTGACGTGGTGCTCTCCTTTCTCAAGCACGCCGATCTGGTGGACGGACTGGCCGAGTTGTGCGCCAGTAAAAACATCCCTCTGGTCGCCTCGGGCCAGAAGGCGGCGGGCGCCATCACCCCCTTTACCTGCTGCGGCCTGGGCCGCACCGATAAACTCGGGGCCTACGGCGACCAGTTCGGCGTGCCCGAGTTCAAAGTCACCCTCAGCGCAGGCCGCATCGCTTCCCTTACGGTGCTGCGCGGCGCCTCCTGCGGCGCCACCTGGCTGGTGGTGCCCAAGATTGTAGGGCTCACCCCGGCCGAGGCCGAATCCGCCATCGCCCGCGAGGTCCAGTACCTGTGCAAGGCCGACCCCAGCAACTTCGACCCGATCACCGGCAAAAGCGCTTTGCACCATGCCGGGCATGTGCACATCAAGGCGCTCAACAAGGCGTTGGCTGAGA
>DYDL01000085.1 GCA_020717925.1 Desulfocapsa sp. | reverse complement strand
AGAAGGTCTTCGGAATGCCTCGGGAAGAGTTGCCGCGCCTGGCTGGCGTTCATTTTACCAAAGGGAAACAAGTAATTGTTTCCAGCCCTCATCCCCGGGCCGCACTGCTTTTGTTGCAACCTGTTCCACTGAATCTGGCCGACGTCGAGGTGCTTGCCGCTCTGCCGGGGATCGGGCCGGCAATGGCGGCCCGCATTGTTGCCAAACGCAAGGAACTGGGTGGTTTTCAGAGCATGGGGCAACTGCGGCAGGTCCGCGGTATCGGGGACAAAACCATGAAAAACATACAAGAACGCCTGACTCTTTGATGATCTGTTATCGTGTTTTGGAGAATATCTATTATGCTGTTGGTTATGCGTGGAAAAATTATTTTTCTCGGTTTATTTCTACTGCTGGCATGCCCTGGCCAAACCCTGGCGGGCAGCGCTGCTACACAGCAGGTGCAGTTTGTCGCCTCCATCCCGCCGCTGGCAGCCATTCTGCGGGAGGTGACCGGTGACCGCGCCCAGGTGACGACCCTCCTGCCGCCCGGGGCATCGCCCCATACCTTCCAGCCCAAGCCATCGCAAGCCAAGCTGCTGGAAAAGGCCCTGGCCTTTTTCCTGGCCGGGCCAAACCTAGACAAGGAATGGGCAGGGCGTCTCCAGGCCCGCCGGCAGATTGAAATGGTTCTGCTGCTGCCTGAAGAATTCCGGCTCTCAGCCCAGGATGACCACCATCATGACAAGTCCGGCCACGGAGAGAGTGGCCTTGATTCGCACTTCTGGACCGACCCGCTGGCCGTGCGGGCCATGCTTCCTGAACTTATCAGGCAGCTTGCCGAGCTTGACCCGGCGGGCAGGGAGCTATACCACGCCAATGGCTTGCGTTTCAGCGCTGAACTCACGGCCCTTGACCAGGAACTGACGCGCCTCTTCCAGCCGGTTAAGACCCAGCCTTTCTTCCTGTTCCACCCTTCCTTTCAATATCTTTTCAAACGATACCAACTGCGCTTGGCCGGGCTTATCGAGCCCTTCCCGGGCCGCGAACCGAGCCCCAAATTCCTGCGTGAGCTTACCGACCGCATCAAGAGCACCGGGGCCACGGCCGTCTTCAGCGAGGTGGAGTTGCCGCCCAGACCGGCCGAGGTGCTGGCCGAGGCCGCCGGGGTCCGGCTTTTCCAGCTCGATCCCCTGGGCGGCACCCCAAGTCTGTACCGCTACGATGAACTAATACGGCATAACGCCGAGGTGTTAGTCAAAGTCACCCCTTAGGGCAGCGCTCAGACCGGCAGGGCGGCAACAAAGGTCTGCATGTCCTGCCTGATCTTGTCGTACTGCGGCCTGGAAAGCCCGGCCCCCAAAGCCACGATTTCCGCGGCAGCGGCGGTTAGAAAATCACCCGGGCCGTGGGCATCGGCGTTCACCACCAGACGGGCACCGGTAGCCATGGCCTGGCGGGCCACATGGCCGTTCGTAAGCGAGTGGCCCTTGCGACCTGACAGTTCGAGGAATACACCCTTTTGCGCGGCCAGAGCGGCATCCGCCTCGGTGATGAGCCCCGGATGGGAGAGGATGTCAACCCCGGCCTCAATGGACGCCCGATTGGTGCCGGGGCGCACTGGTTCGACGACCGTCTCGCCGTGGGCCACCACCACTAAAGCCCCTAATTTTCGCGCCCTTTCAGTCAGTTCGGCAATCATGGCCAGCGGGACATGGGTCAACTCAATGCCCGGGATCAGCCGGGTGCTGGAGTGCTGGTTAAGATCCCGGGCCACCGCAACCAGGCGCGGGATAATAAAGTCCAGGTTGGAGGAGTCGGCATGGTCGGTGATAGCCACGGCCTCATAGCCGAGCACCTCAACCCGGCGCAGATGTTCCGCCGGCACCAGTTCGCCGTCGCTGAACAGGCAATGGGTGTGCAGGTCAATCATGGATGGCCTCCTAAAATGGCACCTTATTGTTCCCTTCCTTTATTGCATACGTCTGCGACGCCCCGCAGGGAGTGGGGGCCCCCTTCGGCAATGGTCACTGAAATCATCTGACCCGGAAGCAGGCCACTTGGCCCGGCAAAATTGACAATATGATTGGTGGATGCCCGGCCGCTCCACTGCTCGCCATTGGTGCGGCCGCAGCCCTCCACCATTACAGAAAGCGTGCGCCCGACGTACTCACGATTTCGTTCCACGGTAATCTCCTCCTGCCGCTCTTTAAGTCGGGCCAGCCTGTCGTTTTTGACCTCTTCCGTCACCTTGTCGGCAAAGGCAATGGCGCGGGCGGGCGGGCGGTCTGAGTACTTAAAAGAGAAGGCGTTATGATAGCGCACCTCCTCGAGCAGGGCCATGGTTGCCTGAAAATCCTCGTCGGTTTCGCCAGGAAAACCGACGATCAGGTCCGTAGTGATGGCAACATCAGGCCTTATGGTGCGCAGTCTGGTGATTTTGTCCAGATATGCTTCCTTGGTGTAGTGCCGGTTCATCAGTTTCAGCAGTCGATTGGAGCCTGATTGCACCGGCAGGTGCAGGTGGGGACAAAGGGTGTCGATCTCGGCGAAACAGCGCATTAACGTTTCGGAAAGATCCTTGGGATGAGAGGTGGTGAAGCGCAGACGCTGTATGCCTTCCACTTTGGCCACGGCCCGTAGCAGATCAGGAAAGGTCGCAAGTCCGGCCAATTCGGTGCCGGCATTGTCTTGCCCATAGGAGTTGACGTTCTGGCCCAGCAGGGTGACCTCGGTAATGCCGGAGGCCGCAAGATGGGCAACCTCGTTCACAATCTCATCGAAATTGCGGCTTATCTCCCTGCCCCTGGTATATGGCACCACGCAATAGGTGCAGAAATTGTTGCAGCCCTGCATGATGGTCACGAAGCGCTTAAAATGGGAGCCGTTCTTAACGTCTGGCAGAAAGGGCGGGATCGCAAAGAGAGGGGAGAGGCCGGTCCTTACCTCGGGAGTCTTGCAACTCTTCTGCCCTTGCAGGAGAGAGGGTAGGTCGTAAATCTTCTGCGGCCCGATGACCAGATCTACGTGCGGGATGCGCTGTAGCATCCGCTGCCCGTCCTGCTGGGCCACACAGCCGGCCACGGCGATGATCAGGCCAGTGTTTTTCTCCTTCAATTTTTTCAGGCGTCCCAGCAGGCTGTAAGCCTTCTGTTCGGCCTTTTCCCGGACCGAGCAGGTGTTGACCACGATAAGGTCGGCCTGTTCCATGACATCGGTGGCGGAGTAGGCCTCCTCTTTGAGCAACTGACCCATGATCTCGGAATCCCGCTCATTCATCTGGCAGCCAAAGGTTTCTATGTAATAACGCTTGGATTGTTTCATTGCTTAATAGACTTGTCCGGGCTGCTGGTTAACGCCCATGCCGGGCGCCAGCTCAGTGAGCAGCGCAAAAAGTTCTCCCAGGGCCGCGGCTGGTGTGCACACGACCATCACGCCTAGTTTAGCGTCCACCGTGGAGAGCAGGCCGAGGCCATCGTAGCCCTCCAGGATAAACTTCAGCATATGGATACGCTCCGGACGTATCCGTAACCACACCTTAGCCAGGCGGCAGGGCAGGGGTAAAGGGTCGAGCACCGCGATTGACTCAGACAGAAATGGCTACCTCGGCTCTCTTTTCTTGCAGTTCTGGATAAAGCGCCAGTCTGGGTTCCACGATTTCACGTAAAAACCACTCGGTCTGCGACTCGGAGCGACCGGCGAAATCATCGCCATTACCGACCATTGCAACCAATTCCTCATAAGTGAATGGAATTTCCAGGTCACTGGCTAACCGATCAATTAGATCGTTGGCCTGGCCTTCCTCTTTGACAACCTTGCCCGCGGCAACAGAATGACGCTTGATCACCTCGTGAATGGCCTGTCGGCTTCGGCCTTTTTCCACACAGGCCATGAGAATCTTCTCCGTGGCCATAAAGGGCAGTTCCATGTCGAGATGTCTTTTGATTTGTTTCGGATAAACAACCATTCCGTTTGTAATATTAACAAACAACCTCAGCACGGCATCACCCAACAAAAAGGCCTGGGGAATGTCCATGCGGCGGATGGCCGAGTCATCCAGGGTGCGTTCCAGCCACTGGTTGGCAAAGGTGCCATAGAAATCCGCGGGTAACCCCATGAGCTTTCTGGACAAACCAGTGAGCCGCTCGGATCGCATGGGATTACGCTTGTACGCCATGGCGGAACTGCCAACCTGTTGGGCGGCAAAAGGCTCCTCTTGCACCTTGAGGTTGGACAACAGGCGCAAGTCAACCGCAAACTTGTGGGCCGAGGCGCCAATGCCGGCGAGGGTCTCAGCGATTTTAATGTCCAGCTTGCGGGTATAGGTTTGCCCGGTGACCGGAAAGGATTCCTTAAAGCCAAGCTTGCGGGCAACCAAATGATCAAGGGCCATGACCTTGTCGTGATCGCCCTTAAAAAGCTCCAAAAAGGTGGCCTGGGTACCAACAGTGCCCTTGGCGCCCCTTGCCTTTATCTGGTTTTCCAGGGCTTCCAAATAGTCTAAATCCATCAAAAGATCTTGAATGTACAGGGTGTTACGCTTGCCAACCGTAACCGGCTGGGCAGCCTGGTAATGGGTGTAACCCAGGGTGGCCAGCCCCTTGTGCTGCCGGCAGAAAGCAGCCAGATTCTGAATGGTACGCAGCAAATAGTTCCTGATAAGGGCGAGGCCTTTTTTTTGTAGAATCAGATCAGTATTGCACACCACAAATTGTGAGGTGGCACCAAGATGAATAATGGGTTCAGCGTTAGGGCACACCTGGCCAAAGGCAAAGATATGGGCCATGACATCATGACGGATCTCTTTTTCCTTACGACTGGCAAGGTCAAAATCAATATTTGTGACGTGCTGTCGCATTTCATCGATCATTGCGCTGGTCACCAAGTCGTCAAGACCCAGTTCATGCTGGGCTTCGGCAAGGGCAACCCAGCAGCGCCGCCAGGTTTCGATCCTGGTCTGTTCTGAAAACAACTGCTGCATTTCCGGACTGGTATAGCGGCTGACCAAAGGTTCCTGGTAAACATTGCGATTCATACGGGATTTCCTTGTGTTTCGTAATATTTTGGTAATAGGGCGATTTTGTATACCAGAAAACTGGTCAAATTGCTCGTGCTTGAAAATAACTGTTTTGCGAATGTTCAGGGTTCAATCTACAGCCCACGCATCAACGTCGCATAATATATATTATGTATAGTTGGCCACGACTAAGACGGTGCCGCCTCATTATTAAAGAAAATATCCTCAACCTGCATCTCCGCCCTCTCCTGACCCTGAAACACATTGCGCTGCAAAGTAAAAGCAAGCAACCCATTCTCACAGGCCAAACGATCCCTGTGCTGACCGAAACGAAAACCGATTCCGCTCATGTTGGGCTTAGCCCCGGGCCACTGAAAACGCAGATGATTGTTGCCGACAATCCGTAAATTATGCATGCATTGCCCTGTCAACCCGGCCAACACAGGTCTGGAGTTGCCCTGGCCAAACGGTCCCAACAGGAAGTAATCGCTGACAAACTTCGTATCAAGCTGCGCGGTTTCATCAAACACCCAATCAATAGCGAGCTTAGGGGTAAACATATCCAGGGTTGAAACATCTGATATTACTTCTGAAAACTTATCGATAAATTCTTGAATATTCGAAGTTTTAATTGACATGCCAGCCGCGCTTGCATGCCCCCCAAAAGACTCCAGGATGCCAGAGCAGCGCTGCAGGGCGCCAAAAAGGTCGATACCAGGAATGGAGCGGGCCGAGCCTCGCGCCAAGCCTTCTTCCTGACTAAGTAGAATCACGGGCCGAAAAAACGTGTGCATGAGCCTTGCGGCAACTATGCCCAAAATGCCAGCGTGCCAACCATCGCCGCTCAGAACCACCGCCGGTCCGAGTACTCCATCGTCGTTGATCTTGCTTAACGTCTCCCTCAGGAGTTCGTTCTCTGTCTCTTTGCGGCGGCCGTTCTCCACCTCCAGCTCTGAGGCCAAACGTTCGCCTTCCTTGCCATCTTCGGTCAGCAGCAAGGAGAGTGCCCGGCCAGGATCCCCCATTCTGCCAGCCGCATTCAGTCTGGGACCAAGGCGAAAACCGATGTCTTCGGCGCCAAGACGCCTGCCATGCATGCCGGTATGCTCAAGCATGGCACGTATTCCTGGCCTGCCTGTCTTTTCCAGTTCCACCAGGCCGGCCTTTACCAGTATCCGGTTGACTCCGACAAGTGGGACCATGTCCGCCACCGTACCCAAGGCCACGAGATCGAGATATTCACGGAGATTGGGCGAGGCGCCTTCCGCCCAATAACCTGCCTTGGCCAGATGACTGCGCACCCCCATTATCAAATAAAAGGCAACACCAACGCCGGCCAGATGCTTGAAGGGAAAGGAACATTCCTTTTGCCATGGATTGATAATACAGTGGGCGGGCACTGGCGTTGGGGGTGGCTGGTGATGATCGGTCACCAGCACCTTGAAGCCAAGTTCCCTGGCCCGGATGATGGGATGGTGATCGGTGATACCGCAGTCAACCGTGATCAGCAACCCGCTCCGGGGGGCCTCTCCCTGAAAATGCTCGCCATGCGCCGCTTCAAGCAGATGCGTTTTCAGTCCGTACCCGTCCGCCAGACGATTTGGCTGACAAAAATAGACCCGTAGACCGAGACGCTTGAGAAAAACACCAAGGACCGCCGCGCCAGTGGTGCCGTCAACGTCATAGTCGCCGTACACCAGCACCGGCTGCCTTAGCATGCAGGCTTCGTGGACCAGCTCGACACCCTTTTGCATGCCTTGCAACAGGAACGGCGACGGCAGATCCCGTAGCTTGGGATAGAGAAAACGCTCTATAGCATCGGGGTCTGTGTGTCCCCGTTGCAAAAGCATGGCGGCTATGGCTGGCGAAAGATCAAGCTCCAGGGCCAGCCGCGCGGCAGCGCCCCGATCCCATTGCAACTGCTGCCATTTACGTGGGCCAGCCGGCCCCAAAACGCTCATACATTAGTCGATATTTAATATTTAGCTACATGTAATAACGCAACAATACGTTATCAACCAATTTCGCCATCATTATTCGTTTTGCCAAGAATACGGAAGCCAATAACAATGTAGCGTAACCCGGACACTATGGTGAAAATGGCGGTTACCACAAGAATCGTTTGCGCCCATGCCTGTAATGACCCAAGCAGGTCAAAGGCAAGAAAAAAGCACACGCAGCCAAGCTGGGTCACCGTGTTGATCTTGCTGTCGAGTGTCGGTCGTATCTTCATGGCGCGTCCGGTCAGCATGAGCACCAGGGTACCGACCAGGATAATGATGTCTCGGCTTACCACCAACACGGCCAGCCAGTCGGGCATGATACCCAGGATGGCCAGGGTAACAAAGGCGGTATTGATAAGCAGTTTGTCGGCCAACGGGTCGATGAAGGCGCCGATCGAGGTCTTCTGTTGCAGCATGCGGGCCAGGAAACCGTCCAGGGCATCGCTCAACCCGGCCAGAAAAAAGACGAGCAGGGCCAGATATATCTTGCCTTGCAGGAGAAAGATAACCAGCAGGGGGACCAGCAGAATGCGCATCATGGAAATGATGTTGGGAATATTCATACGTGGTTTACTCCCTTCTCTTTGTCGTTTCCCAAAAAATCAGCCACCAGTTGTCTAACCTCGGCTTTCTGGTCAACGCCATACCAATGAATGTGCGGGTCACGGCCAAACCAGGTGACTTGTCTCTTGGCATAACGCCTGGTGTCTTGCGCCAGGAGCTCCACCGCCTGATCGAGGGGCCAGCGCCCCTCAAGATAATTCACCATGTGCCGGTAGCCAAGAGACCGCATGGAGTCAATCTGGCCATCATAACCCAGGGCAAGCAGATGGCGCACCTCCTCAATGAGGCCGTTTGTCATCATCCAGGCTACCCGCTGGTTGATCCGGGCATACAGGGTATCCCGGTCACAGGTCAGCCCTATCTTGAGCACCCTGGTAAAACGCGAACGCTTATCCTGCTCGGCCAGGTGGCTGGACCAGGGAACACCGGTAGCCTGAAAAATTTCCAGGCCGCGGAGCAGGCGCTGGGTATCGTTGGCATGGATGCGCGCCGCGCTAACCGGGTCCACCTGCTGCAACTCCAGGAACAGCGCTCCCCTTCCCTCCTCCGCAAGCCTCGCCCGCAGGCCTGAGCGCACCCCATCGGCAACCGCCGGTATATCAAAAACGCCGTTGATCAAGGCCTGGAGGTAGAGTCCGGTGCCGCCAACCACCAAGGGGATCATGCTCCTGGCCGTTATGTCGCAACAGGCCTGAAATGCCTCTGCCGCAAAACGGGCCGCCTGATAATGGTCGTCCGGGTCTGCCACATCGATAAGGTGATGACGGACACTTGCCCTCTCCGCCAAGGTCGGCTTGGCAGTGCCGATATCCATGTGGCGATAAACTTGCATGGAGTCGGCGCCAACGATCTCGCACGAGAAATATTCGGCAAGCGCCAGGGCCATGGCGGTCTTGCCAACAGCGGTAGGGCCGACAATCACCACAACTGATTGCTCGATTTGGGGGTGATCTCCTGGAGACGGCTGTTTGTTGTGGTTGAAGTGCATTGGCGATCGATTGCAACCTCGGCGTCCGCGCACTGCCGGAGAACCGGAAAAGACGATAAAGACGATTACTTTGCCCAGGGGTTATACCACAACAAAAAGCTCTGGAAAACCGTCTTGTTTTTTCCAAAAATAGAAAGGTCTGGAAGTACGGGCGGGTGGGGGTGGGTGGGTGCGCGGACATTAAAAAACATTTCACCTCTGAAGTATGGAAAATGTTCCAGTGGAGTCAATTTTTTCAATGCAGAGGCAGGTGGTTTGGTATATATCTTGGCTGCAAGCAACTCTGAGTAGTTGCTTTCCCACCACCGTACTTGCGTCAAAAAAAATCTTCGTCCCCGCGGGAGTTCAAACATGCCTGAAAGAGTTTTCAACTTCAGCCCCGGCCCAGCCACCCTGCCCTATGAGGTGCTGACCCAGGCGGCCAAGGATATTGTCAATTTTCAGGATACAGGAATCGGCCTTATCGAACTGAGCCATCGCAGTAAGGAGTTCATGGCCGTGACCGATGAGGCCGAGGCACTGCTGCGCGAACTCATGGGCATCCCGGCCAACTACAAGGTTCTTTTCCTGCAGGGCGGCGCCTCAACTCAGTTCGCCATGGTGGCCATGAATCTCTTGAGCCCAGGCCAGACTGCTACCTACCTTAATACCGGCGTCTGGGCCAAGAATGCCATTAAGGAGGCCAAGCTGTTCGGCAACGTTCAGGTCGCGTACTCCAGCGAGTCCACCAACTACGACCGGGTGCCGAGCTCGGACGAGTACGAGGTGGCGCCTGAATCCGAGTATCTCTATTTTGTTTCCAACAACACCATCTTCGGCACCCAGTTTCATGAGTTTCCGGTCACCGATAAGACCCTGGTCTGCGACATGTCTTCGGACATAATGTCGCGCCAGCTTGATGTCAGCCGCTTCGGCCTCATATTTGCCGGGGCACAGAAGAACATGGGGCCGGCCGGGGTCACGGTGGTCATCATCCGCGATGATCTGATCGGCAAGAGCAAGAACTTTCTGCCCACCATGTTCAATTACAAGACCCATGCGGACAAGGGCTCCATGTTCAACACCCCGCCCTGCTTCGCCATCTATGTGGTCGGGCTGGTGCTGAAATGGCTGAAGAAAATCGGCGGAGTGGCGGAAATTGAGCAGCGCAATCGCGCCAAGGCCGCCCTGCTCTACAACCGCATCGATGCCACTGACTTCTACCGCGGCCATGCCCAGCCCGCTTCCCGGTCGCTGATGAACGTAACCTTCAACCTCCCTACTCCGGAACTGGAGGCGAGCTTTGCCAAGCAGGCGACCAGCAAAGGGCTGAATGGCCTCAAGGGCCATCGTTCGGTGGGCGGCATGCGGGCGTCGATCTACAATGCCTTTCCCTACGAAGGCGTGGAGGCCCTGGTCGCCTTCATGGATGAATTCGAAAAAGGTAATCGCTGACCCCGGCAGTAGCGGATCAGGGCAGGCGGTTTGCAATACGAAGGCATCATCATCCGGCCGCCCAGCGAGGCCAACTCCATCCTCTTGCAGGTCATGGTGGGCTGTCCGCACAACCGCTGCACCTTCTGCGGCACCTACAAGGGGGTGCGGTTGCGCCTCAAGGATGCGGACGAGCTCAGCGCTGACCTTGATTTTGCCGCCAGCCACTGCCGAAAACTGCAACGGGTCTTCCTCACTGATGGCGACGTGCTGCGTCTCCCCTTCCATCGCCTGCAGAAGATCTTAGAGCGCATCGGTGCGACCCTGCCCTGGGTAAACCGCGTCAGCCTGTACGGCAGCGCCATCAGCATCAAGCAAAAGACCGCGCAGGAACTGCTGGCCTTGAAAAGGTTGGGGCTGGACCGGATTTATATGGGATTGGAGAGTGGTCACGATCCGACCCTGGCCGCCATCCACAAGGGGTCCAAAGCCGTCAGCATGGTGGTGGCCGGGCAGAAGGTGCGCCAGGCCGGGCTCTTTATCTCGGTGACCGTGTTGCTGGGCATTGCCGGCGTGGACCTGTCGCAGGAGCATGCCGCGGCCACCGGCGCGGTGCTCACCGCCATGGCGCCCAATCAAATCGGCGTGCTCACCCTGATGCTGCTGGAGAACACTCCCCTCCACGAAGATTATCAGGCAGGCCGTTTCCACCTGCCAGACGCCTTCGGCCTGCTCATGGAACTGCGCACCCTGGTGCAGCATATCGACCTGGCCAAGGTGCAATTCCAGGCCAACCATGCCTCCAACTATCTGGTAATCAACTGCCGCCTGGCCCGTGATAAGACCGCCCTGTTGCACACCCTGGACCAGGCCATAGCCGGCCGGGTGGCCCTGAAGCCGGAAGGTATGCGGACCTTATGAGCGTATTGATTATGGACAAGCCTGACCTGAAAAATTACACACTGGCCCAGCTCACTGAAATGTTGGTCGCCATGGGCTTGCCCGCCTATCGAGCCAAACAGGTTTTTTCCTGGCTCTATCGTCCCGGACTACCGTCGTTTCCCCGCATGACCGACCTCTCCCTGCAAATGCGGGGTGAGCTGGAGGAGCAGTACCAGATCAGCCGGCTTGAGACGGCCAGAAAAGAACTCTCCACGGATGGCACCTGCAAGTATGCCTTCCGGCTGGCGGATGGCAACGTGATCGAGTCGGTCCTCATCCCGGAAGAGGAGCGCAACACCCTGTGCCTTTCCTCCCAGGTGGGCTGCGCCATGGGCTGCCGCTTCTGTCTCACCGCCACCATGGGTTTTATCCGCAACCTGACCCCGGCCGAGATGGTCAACCAAGTCTGCACGGTGACCGAAGAGTTGTGTGCCAAGGGCCAGGTGGTCACCAACCTGGTGTTCATGGGCATGGGCGAACCCCTGGCCAACTTCGACCATCTGATCACGGCCCTCGATATCTTGAGCGATCACCATGGCCTCGCCTTCTCCAGCCGGCGGATCACCGTCTCCACCTGCGGTCTCATACCCCGCATTGCCGAACTGGGCGAAAAGAGCAAGGTGAACCTGGCCATCTCCCTGCACGCCGCTGATGACGAACAGCGCAACCAGCTCATGCCGGTGAACCGCACCTACCCGATCGCCGATCTGCTGGAGGCCCTGAAGAGTTTTCCCCTCCCCCCCCGCCGACGGATCATGATCGAGTACATCATGATCAACGGGGTGAACGACGCCGATGCCGACGCCCATCTCCTGGCCAAAAAACTCCGCGGCATCTCCTGCAAGATCAACCTCCTGCCCTACAACGAAACCAGCGCGTTAGGCTATGCCCCCTCCCCCATAGAGCGCATCGAACGCTTCCGGGAAATCCTGCGTCACCACGGCTACACCGCCCTGCTCCGCACCAGCCGGGGAGCTGATATCTCGGCAGCTTGTGGCCAATTGGCGGCGAAAGAACGTTAAGGGGTAATCCCGCTCTGCAAGACGTGGAGCCGCCGGCTCCCCGTTTTTTTTGTGGACTTGGTGGACGTTGGTGGACGGTGTGGACGGGAGGCGCCATGAGCGGCAATACGCCCTGGCCGTGGGCAAAAAAAATGCCTTCCGGATTTCTCCAGAAGGCATTCGTAAAAAAGGATTCGGCGACGACCTACTCTCCCACCAAGTTACCCGGGCAGTACCATCGGCGCTGAGGGGCTTAACTTCCGAGTTCGGAATGGGATCGGGTGTGACTCCCTCGCTATTGTCACCGAAAATTCTATGTTCTATGTCAAAGTAAAACGCGTCTTGCGCGCCGGACATCGGCGCATTAAAGACGATCTAGCAAAACTATGATAATCGAATACTATCTCTGTCACAGCAAGTCGCTTAATAAAGCACAAAGAAAAAAATGACCAAGCCTCACGGCTTATTAGTATCGGTAAGCTCCATGTGTTGCCACACTTCCACACCCGACCTATCAACCTCGTAGTCTACGAGGAGCCTTCAGGTGGGTTACCCCACGGGAGATCTAATCTAGGAGTGGGCTTCCCGCTTAGATGCTTTCAGCGGTTATCCCTTCCGAACATAGCTACCCTGCGATGCCACTGGCGTGACAACAGGAGCACCAGAGGTTCGTCCATCCCGGTCCTCTCGTACTAGGAACAGCTCTCCGCAAATCTCCTACGCCCACAGCAGATAAGGACCAAACTGTCTCACGACGTTTTAAACCCAGCTCACGTACCGCTTTAATTGGCGAACAGCCAAACCCTTGGGACCTGCTCCAGCCCCAGGATGCGATGAGCCGACATCGAGGTGCCAAACCTCCCCGTCGATATGGACTCTTGGGGG
>DYDL01000084.1 GCA_020717925.1 Desulfocapsa sp. | reverse complement strand
GCTGTAGATGTCCACCTCGCAGCGGCCCTTCTTGACCACGAGCACCTCCGACGTGCCCACCAGCCGACGCTCCAGCGCGCGATGCGCGTGCCGGGCGATCTCACCGCCGGCTGGATAGACGATGAACCCAACCTGCTGCTTGAAGTCCGGGGGTGTCAGAAAGGTCGTCTTGGCCGGCTTGAACTTCGCCCGGATGATGCAACAGAGATCCTGGCCTTTGAATTGTATCTTCTCGATTAAAGCGTCGAAACCGTTCGCACTCATATCTACTTGGGTTGTTCTATGGCCGCGATGACCTGCTCGAAATACTTGCTGAACTCGTAACGCTCCCGGTAACAACGCAGCGCATTGGCCCGGTAAAACTCGTAGTTGGTAAATATCTTCTCCAGCGCCTCGGTCACTTGCGAGAAATCTTTGACACAAATCCCGCAGCCATACATCTCCACAACCTCACGAAAGCCCGGCATGTCCAGGCAGACCACCGGCAAACCGCTCTGGAGATAGAACGCGAATTTGCCCGACGCGGTCGCCAACAGGCTCCAGTTGGGCCCCAAATCGGTTCGATAGAACACCACGCCCACGTCCCCTGAGCAAACCACCTTGTCCAGTTCATCGAGCGAAACCGGGTTGAGCGAGAACAACACCCGGCCCTTGCCGGCCTGCGCCACCCGCTGCAAATACGGCTCCGCCTCCGAACGTCTGTCCTTCTCGTGAAGAACCAGCGAATAGTTCTTTGGCCAGCAAGCCGCCGCGGCGGCCAGTTCCCGAGAATAGTACGCGTCGTGGATCGCGCCCACATGCAAAACCACCCGTTGCTGCGGCGGCAGATTAAACATCTCGTGAAACCGCCGAAACGCTGTCTCACGAAGAAAACCCATCGGCCCGTTTGGCACTAGCAGAAACCTTTCCACCGCCATACCGTTCTCCATGGCCAAGCAACAAGCCCGGTCGCGATCCTGGATGATCGCAAACTCGGCGCGCCGGCTCACCAGCCGCTCCAACCGCTTGCAGAGTGCGTCGGCCCATCGCCGCGTTTCGCTCAGCAGCAATATCTCCAGTGACCAATAGAAAAATCGCGCCCCTTTCAATTTTGCCGCCACGTAAGCGGCAATGCTGCCGTAGGTATCCACGCCAAAAACCCCCTGGCAACGACCGCGCTTGATGCAAGCCGCCGCGATCAGCGTCAATTGCAGCAAATCCAATATCTTAGTCAGCGAGCACCAATAGTAATCTATGCGCCAAATTACCCTCTTTCCGCGGGTCCATTGGCTGCAAGACAGAAACTGGCTGCAAGGCAGAAACTCGATGCAGCGAACTTCCGGCGGCAGAATTGGCGGCGCAGGGCTAGTGGGGTTCCTCCGCATGATCACATCCACCCCAAAGCCATGCTGCGCCAAAAGCCGCGCCGCGTTGACCAAGCTCGGCGCGATGCCGAGATAGCCTTCCCAAAACACAAATGCTACACGACCGCGTTTCATTTTCTGGAAATAGGTAGCGCGCAAAATGAACCGGCGCAGTATTGGTCAATCCTGGCGACGAACCCCTCTGAACAGGGTGACACTCCTATGCGCATAATCAGCGTATCCAATCTTTCTTCAGCACCAGCTCGCGAAACCGGCGGCTGATCAGCAGCCGCAGGATGTATTTCAGATGCTGCTGCGTCCGCGCCGCGTCCATCTGCGTCTGTAACGACACCTTGTCCGTCCGCCCACGCACGCGCCGCGCCGCCAGCCACTGGCGCCAGAACTTCTTCACCGTCCAAGCCGCATGGCGGCACATCCGGTAACGGCTCGGTATGCCCGGATGGAAGTGCGCATACATGTCGCAAGCTCCCTCGTTGGCCCAGCGCCGGCAGAAATACTCCACCGTCATCCGTGACGGGGGGACATGGTGATACACCACCGCGCCGGGCACATACCCCACCAGCCAGCCGCGATTCCACAGCTTCCTGTTCAAGCCGGTTTCGCCGTCACCCAGCCAAATGTCGCCGAAGGAGTCCGGGTTGAACCCCTGCACATCGAAGAGAGCATCCCGGCGGATGGCCATGTTCACGCCGAAGAAAATACCGTCCTTCTTCATGACAAATTCGCTGCCCAAGTCCAACAAGCTGAGCACGCCGAACACCGGCTGGTTTTCGGCAAACTCCACCACCCAGTCCGGCGGCGATGTTTCCCACACAGGCTGGACAGGCCCGCCCGCCGCCGTCATGTCTGGGTGACCTGCAAACGCCTGCGCATAGGCCGCCAGGCAGCCCGGTTCGAACGTCGCATCGTCGTCCGTAAAACACAGCAACTCACCTCCGGCGGCGCGCGCCCCAGCGTGGCGGGCGTTGTGGAGGCCAAGTCTCGGCTCCGGCACATACCGCGCCTTCACCTTCGCCGCCACGTTGAACTCAGCCACCGCCTGCTCCACAGCCGCCTCGGCCGCGTTGTCCACCACCAGCACCTCGAACTCGTCCAGCGCCTGCTGCTGCAAACTCGCCAGCGTTTGCAGCAGCGTCCGGGGCCGCTTGTAGGTGGGAATGATGACGGAAATCTTCATGGGAGCAGCAAGCACGAAGCATGGGGCATGGAGCATGGAGCGTGCGGCATGGAGGACGGAGCAGGGAGCAGGGAGCGTGCAGCAAGGAGCAGCAGGCACGGAGCGTGGAGCACGGAGCATGCAGCGTGGGGCGCGGGGCATGGGGCACGGAGCATGGAAATGATGATTGAAAGCTTCACGAGAGACCCTTTCGCTTTTTCAGCAGCCTGCGGACTGCGCAGCCGGCGACCCGCCGCATGGCGCTCAGGGCGGGATACCGCCGCTTCAGCGCCGCAAAGACCTGCCGCGCCCGGCCGATCCGCGTCGTCAGCGGCTGCCCCGTGGCCGTCACATACGCGTCGGCCACCCGGTCCAATCCCTTTGCAAGCACGTCGTTCATGCCCTCGTCCTGAATCAAACGGGACAGCCCCTCGAGTTGAATATCCAATATCGAAAGCGCGTTTTGCCGGCACGACCAACTGCCGGGATGCACCCGATACCGTGCCAGCGTCTCCGGAATGAAGAACGCCTTCGACCGGGCGAAAATCTTCGCCCACACCACAACGTCTTCGCATTGATACTTCAGCCCCAACGGAAACCCACCCACCCGCTCCAGCAACTCGCGCCGGACCATCACCGTCGGCACCGGAGCAAACAGCGTGTCCATCACACATCCCGCGTAGCCATCGAACGGCTCGTTTGGCGACCCACCGCAGCCCACCTCGCCGCAAATCTGATACGGCCCCGTGGGCTGCTCGATCCGCTGCGAGTTCCCATCAATACAAACGGCCTTGCTGAAGACCAGCCCCACCTCCCCTTCCCGCTCCAGCACCCGGACCTGTCGCTCCAGCTTGCCCCCCAACCATGCATCATCCGCATCCAGAAACGCGACGTAGCGGCCCGTGCTGTTCTGCAGGGCCAGATTGCGCGTGGCGCTGACGCCACGGTTCTCGCGGTTCGGATGGGACAGCAGCCGCACCTTCTGCGGATGCGCCGCCGCATAGCGCGCGGCAATGACCTCGCTGCCGTCTTTCGAACCATCGTCCACCATCACCAGTTCCCAGTCCGCAAAAGTCTGCGCCAGCACGCTCTCCACCGCCTCCGGTAGAAACCGGGCGCTGTTGTAAACCGGCATGATGATGGAAACGGTGGATGTCATGGCACCGATGCACCGACCAGCTTCAGTAGCGTCTCCGTTGCCACCACCGCTGCCTTGCCGGGGTTGTAGAGCAGTTGTTTGCGCACCGCCTGGCGTTGGGCCGAGAACTCCTGCGGCTGGCTCAGGCTCCTCCTGACGGCCTCCGGCAACTGCGCCGGCCCCGGCACCACCAACCCCGCGCTGCGTCCCGCATTGGCCCGGATGTCATGCAGCACATCTTCGCCACCGCGGACATACATGCTGTGACCGAGGGTGGCCTTGAAGAACTGAGGACAGTCAATGAAGACCACCGGTTTATCCAGCATCATGAACTCGAAGCTGGCGCTGCTAACATCGTTGACCATGACGTCGCTCGCAGCAAGGTAAGGATCGAGCGGTTGGTTGCCGACGTGCCGGAAACGCGGGTTGGCTTCAAATCGCTTGAGCCGTTCGAACCAATTGGCGCCACAGGGACCATCCTTCGACTCATAGCGCATGTAGTGGAGCTTGACGATGAGGTTGGCATCCACTTCCAGAAGCCTTTCGACAACGCTTTCACCATACATGTCCAGCGCGGCGCCTTCGTCCCAAGCCGGCGCGTAGAGGACCACCGGCCTGGTGGGATCCAAGCCGAGTTTCGCGAGGACCTCCTGCCGAGAGAACCCGCCGCTGAGCAGTTTATCCGACTTGGAATAACCGACGTTGAAGGTCGTGTTCTGTCTGGCAATGTCCGGGTGCTGGGCCGCGAAATCCTCGTAAAGGTTATGTTGCAGCGGTCCCAGCAGGAAGAGCGTGTTGAAGTGCTGCATCAACTCCGGCAGAAAGGTGATGCCCTTGGTGGGCAGGCCGTGGAAAATGCAAACCCGCACCTTGGCGTTGGGCGCATGGGTGACCCATTGGGTGGGAGAAACGAACGCATCAACCGCTCCAAGAGCCGCCTCTTCAGACCACCGGAGAACCCGCGGCTTGGCCAGTCCCATCTGGCCCCCCAACCGGTCGTCCCTGATCTCGACGGTGTCATCCGCTACCAGGAAGACGCTCACGGCTTCTTGCTTTTGAAGCTGTTCCAAGATGGGCAGGATATAGGCGGACTGTCCCGCCTGAGCCATGTGAAACAAAAGGATATTCCGCCCATGTGCACGTTCCCGCGCTACGAAAGCTTGCAGCCGCTTCCGCCTTAGGAACAGCCGGCATCGGCGCGGAAGAGAACGTGTGATGCGATGGACGAGTGACATGGCGGGATTACTCCATGGCCATCCGCAAGGCCGCACGGGCCAGTTCACGGCCGGAATCCAGCACGGGCACTTCGGTGGCAACCGATCCAAGACATCCAAACTCGGTGCATCCCAGGATGACGGCCCCAACGCCGCATTCGTTGTGAACGGCATGCACGATGGACTGGAACTTGGCGACGGCTTGCTCCTTCGGAGCATTGATCTTGATCAGCTCGATGAGTTGTTCGACTTGCCGCTGAATGCGCGCTGGATGATGGATGTATTCGATGCCGTGTTGTTTGAGATACGGTTCATAGGTGCGGTTATCGTAAGTGACCACGGCGCCAATGACCGCTACGCGCCGCACACCTGGAAACATGCCAGGCAAGGCATCGGAGGTGATCTGCATGATGTTGAGGATGGGAACCTTCACGGCGGCGCGAACCTGCGGCAGGAAATGTGAAGCACTGTTGCAAGGCACGACGATGAAATCCACCGGATAGGCCTCCAGCCGGCGGCAACTGTCAATCATGCCGGCCACCGGCGAAGCCTCGCCAAAGAGGTGGTGGCGCGAACGGCTCGGGATGTGCGGGTTGACGTCAATGATGACCCGCAGGTGGTCCCAGTCTTTGGCCGCGGGGGTCAGTTCCAACAGCATCTGGTAGAACGAAACGGTGGCATACGGTCCCATGCCGCCAAGAATACCGACGATTTTCGATTTACGCATAAGGAGCATCTCCTTTCACAAAGACGAAGAAGTCGTGCGACAGCGTGCCGCCGTGCCACGGGACGGGCCGCAGTGTGTCCGCCAGCCACGTGAAGCCCAGCAGGAGGTAGAACGAGACGGGGCTGGTGAGCCGGACCAGTTGCGGCAGCTTGCGCAAGCGGGGCGGCAGCAACCGTTCAAGGCGGTTGATGAAGCCTGACCGCATAACCCGGTAGCTTCGCTTCTGGTAGATCTTGCGGAACCCGTGCCGAGCGTAAACCCCCTCGATCTCCCGGGACGTGCGGTAGATGGCCCGGTAATCGCCTTCACAGTTGATCTGGCGCTGCCGCTCAAGGCTGATGGTGCTGCGGTCCACGATCACGGTGTCGGGTTTCAACCACCGTTCAAGCCCCGTCAGCGCGCCATGGAAATCGGCGTCTTCCAAATACTGAGTGACGGCGCCAAAGTAGATGATGTCGTAGGGCCGGTCGCCACGGAAGTCCACGACCGACTGTTCATGCAAGTCCACATTGGTCAAACCCGCCGACCGCACACTCTGACGCGCCATTTCAATCGCCTGACGGCTGAAGTCCACGCCGGTGTAGTGCTTGATCTTCGGGGCCAGTTCTAAAGCCCAGCGGCCCGTGCCACACCCCATTTCCAGCACGTTCATCCCGGGGCTGAACCTGACGATACGATCGAGATGGCGGGCCTCGAAGTAGGAACGATAGGACGCCTCCACCATGCCGCCTCCCCCGAGCGGATAGACGTAGGGCAGAGCGGCCCCAGCGTCCCCGGAATTCCAGAATCGCCTACTGCGTTCTGTCAGGGCTTCGTCTTTCAATGACATGGTTTCTTCAGTTCCGATTATTGCACTCGATGGCCTCTCCGCTTTCACAGCGGCAGATACTCAAGCGTTCCCCGCTGCAAGCCCGCCAACGGCAGGCCGTGAGCCGTCAACGGCAGGATGCGCGTGTTGATTAGGAAGTCGTGGTTGAAGCTGGTGGTTTCATTGGCCTCGGCCATTGGGATGGGCAGCACACGAACGCCGAGCGGCTTCCGCAACACTGTGGAAACCACCGCCACGTCCAGAAAGAGAGCAGCCAATTCCTCGGGGAGCACGTTGCCCGCCAGCGGCACCATGTCTATCCCGCAGCCACAGACCGTGGACCATGCCATGAGTTTTTCGATCGTAACCTGTCGTGCCCTGCACGCCGCCGCGAGTCCCGCATCCTCCAGCGGCGAAAACATCACGCCATTGAAGCCGGTGCTGCGCGCCTGCGTCTGCCTCAGGACATGCTGGAGGATGTTCGTCAGGCAGGAGGTGACCGCCAAGGTCCCCGCGTGGCCCAGTTGCTCCACGCCGAACAGGCTGAAGAGGTTGGCCAGGCTGCGCCGCTTGTCGGGATACGGCGCCAGCGAGATGTCCAGCCCCTTGAAGGCGATGCCTGACTGCTCTTCAAGACGGAGACAGAGGCCATTCACGTCCGCCACCACGGCGCTCAACTCCCGCACCAACGCGTGCCGGCGCGCATCGGCGCCGGCGCCCGCCGGCAACGACTCCAAGGCTTGAAGCGCTGTCTCAATGATCTCCACCGCAACCGAGAAGCCGTCTGCTCCGTCATGGAAGGAGAACGGAAAGAACGGCGTGTTCGGGCGCAGATTGCAGCCGACGCCGACCCGGAAATTGTCGAAGCCGTTGCTCGACAGATGTGAGATGTCCAGCACCGTTTGCGCCACCTCGGTCAGCGCATCGTGATAGATGCATCCATCCTCCGCCACGATGAACTGGACAAAGGAGCGGGGAAATCGCCGGATCACCTCCACAGCCGCCAGACGCCATTCCGCCGCCTGCGCGGCATTCGCGGCCACAAACGGCAGACACAGCCATCGCGCGCCCGCCGTTTCCGCAATGCGGCTGAGCGTGTCGAGTTGGTTGCAGACTGAGAACCGCGTGCTGCCGTCGGCCGCGCGCACCGGCCGCAGTGTCATACGGCGCGTATGCACTTCGAAACCGGCCGTCTCCAGCACGCCGGTGGCAGCGGCATAGAAAGCCGCCCAGCGCGCCCCGACCGCCGCGGGATCACTGCCCGCGGGGTCGAAGCCGGCCGTCAAGGCCCGAATTCTAGCGGTGCGCCGCGCCTGCGGAGCGCCGGGCGCGCAAGGCCCGGAGGTAGTCCACTGGGTTGTTGATTTCATAGAAAGGATGCTGTCCCACGTCGTGCGCGACAATCGGAGCGATTTCGCCCACGGGGAGGTTTTGGGCGGCAAAGTAGTTGCCGTGCTTCAGACAATTGCGCCGCCACGCGCGCAACAAGGCGGGATCGGAAATCTTGAACATGCCGATCGCCTCGGGATCCCCCGGATGGCGCAGCGGACCAACGTAGAACTCCACAATGCGGTTGCCGTCGAGCAGGCATTGGACGGAGGTTGGGATGCGGTTCTCGTGGCAGCGCGTCACCGCCAGGTTGGGGGCCGCGCAGTCCAACTCCGCCACTAGGGCCGGCTCGAAGACCAAGTCCGTCGAGACGACGTAGCAGGGCTGCTCGTTCAGGGCGAGACCCAGACTGTAGCTGTTGTTGGTGGTGGCCCAGTCCGCGTTGTAAACGTAGTTGAGTTCGGGGAACGCCTCCATGATCGCCACCGCGCGGTAACCGACAACAACGGTGATTTCATGGGCTTTGAAGGCATCCACCATCCGTTCCAACAGCCGTCGGCCATCGTGCGGGGCGCGCACCAGGCTCTTGACCATGCCATCTAGTCCGAAACCTTGGCCTGCAGCCAGAATGATCACACGCATCGTTTCGTCCTCCGTTTGCGCAGATCGGCCAGCGGAATGTTGAGGTCCGGCCACTCCACCGGGAACCGATGCTTGGCAGTCTTGTAGGGATAGATGTCACCGGAGAGCGAACGCCGGATCACCAAGTCGCCGGAGACCTCGTATTTGCCGGGACGCAGGCTCCAGACTTCCACCTCGTCGTAGGAGAACAGCAACGCCGGCACAACCGCCAGTCCCAACTTGATCGCCGCTTCCATGCGATGCTGGCCGTCCATGACCAGATGATGGTCCCTCTCCACCCCCAGCGGTTTCGTCCATATCCCTTCGCGGAGGATCTTCTCCGCAAGCCACTTGACCCTGCGCCGGCTGAAGCCTTCAATGTGGCACAGGCTGGCCACCTCAACCAATTGGACACTGCGAGTTACTTTCCTTGGCATGGAACTCCTTTCGATTCGAAAAGCTCACAACAGCGGTCGTAATCCTCGGCCGTGTTGAAAGTCGCCACCCGGCAATGCGCCAGGTCTCCCTCGCGCGCCGGCAGAACGTCGAGATGCCGGCACCAGGGGATCATGTAATACTGCGCGGTCGTTTGCGCCGCAGCCGCTTGCAGCAACGCGCGGAACCGGGGCATCTCCCGCGGTCCTACATAAACCACGCCGACGAGTTTTTTGTAGCCGGCAAACTTTGGCTCATAAACCGGCGTGTAGTGCAAGTGCGTCAATCGGCCTTGCCCGTCCGTTTGCAGGATGCCGCCCAGCTCGTGCGATTGGAACGGCCCCCGAGTGAACCAGACGGAATCGCCGCCGGACGCAGCGGCCGTCATCGCGTCCATGGCGGCATCGTCAAAGACAATGTCGGCCTCAATCACCAACGCCGCGGCGTCGGAATCTCCCAAACCCAGCAACAGCGAGCCGATGTTGGTATCCACCGCGTAACGGACGTTCTCAACGAACCGGAGCCGGCGCCCGCACCCCCCCAGCGCCTCGGTCACCCGCTGGCTCTGATAGCCGACAATCACTGTGATTTCTGAAAACCCGCGCTTTTCAAGCTGCCTGACGGTGCGCAGCAACAAGGGCTGCCCCGCCATGGGCATCAGAGCCTTGGGACGGCCCTCGCTGACCGCGCCCAGACGCAATCCCTGACCCGCGGCGAGGATGACAACCTGCGGCAGAATTGGACCGTTGTCTCGCTTACTCATAACTGGTTTTCCGTTTAGCGTAACCCTCAAGAGCCGATCACGTTGCAGTCTCTCTGCGGTCGCTGCCGTTTGCCGTCTTCCGCGCTGCAAAGACGAAGCCGTCGGGCAGCATGAACCAAGTCGCCATTCGCGCGGCCAGCGCGTTCAGAAACGGCACGCGCATCAACGCGCGCACATGACGCCGCACGAACGTTTCCGGATGCTGCAATTTCCGGAAAACGGCCGGCGACAGAATCTCAAGGCCATTGGAGCGGCAAATCCCGGCCAGTTTGTGGCATGGCGGAAAGGCGGTCACACAGCAGGTGTTTGCCGCCTTTCGGACCTTCACGACGTAGAACGCGCGCAGCTTCCTGGGCAGCAACGACACGCCGAACAGACCGAAATGGTTGTCGGAAATGATGTTCTGGATGTGAAAAGCGTTTGGAACCGTGGCGAGGAAGATGCCCCCATTGGCCAGCAGGTCGCATATCTGGCGGGTCACTTCACGGTAATCGTCCACGTGCTCCAACACATCAATGGCCAGGATCACGTCAAACGACCCCTTGGCAAGCCCGGCGGTTTCGAGCGATGCATGGCGTAGATCCACCGATACCTTATGGTCTCGGACCCGTGTGATGGCCCATTCGTAGCGTTGCGAACCCGGCTCGACCCCGGTGCAGATGGCCCCGCGCTTCGCGAAGGCGATGCAAACACCCCCGCTGCCACACCCCACGTCGAGGACTCGTTTGCCCCGGAGGGACATATACCGCTCGATGTGGTCCGCATACGCCTGACCGCGTGCAACTGCACTCAGGTTCCATTCCAGCGACTGTTGATACCGGGGATGCCCGGTGTGAACTCGGCAGCCTGCCGCCAGAGAGAAAGGAAATTCGTATCCTCTGGTAAGACCCCAAGGTCAGGCTGAGCAACCTCTTGTTTTGAAAGCTGCTGCATCAGACCACCTCCCCGGCCTCAACCGCGCTTGAACAAGGTTCAATCCGGCCCTCCAGCGCACGCCACTCATGCGGCAGCATGAATCTTCCCGCCATCGGCTGATCATTGGTCACTTTGAAGCTGATGGCGTCCCAACGCCAATCGAAACTCCCTAAGCCGGACTTGTCCCAAAGCCCCACGTTGATCAGGTAAATGCCGGTGCCGAGTAGGAGCTGAGGGAAGTGAAATTCGACCAACGCGTGGCCTTCCACCGGATGCACTTGAAAACCTTGGTATGCGGTGAAGTAGGTCGTGTGAAGCACCCAATCTGGTGAATGAATACCAAACGAAAGATGAACGGCGTCCATCCCAGGTTGCAGTTCGATACGAAACCGCATCGAAGCAGGCTCGCCAGTTCGAAACTCGCGCGACGGTTTTCCCGACTGGTCCATCAATTCAAGTTCCGTGAAACGGCCACCCTGCACACTCGGCGGAGCCGACGGCTGCTTTGCTCTCGACTGCTCCACCATCGCAGCATCGGTGTCCTGTCTGTAATGCTGAATAACATCCAGCGAAGGCCCAAACGCCCCCACAGCGCCTTGGTTCATGTAGAGACATCGCGTGGTCAGTTGCTGAACTGCCACCAAGTCGTGTGAGATAACAACTACCGATACCCCCTTTCCCAGCAGCCGCGACAGGGTCGAATAGCATTGCGAATGGAAGGCCGCGTCCCCGACCGCCAGCACCTCGTCTATGAGCAGGATGTCGGGGTCAATGTGCGCCGCGATGGCAAACCCCAGCCGCACATACATGCCGCTGGAGTAGGTTTTCACCGGCGCATCCAGGGCGTCGGCAGGCAGGCCGGCGTATTCGATGATCGCGTCACGCTTGCGGTCAATCTCCTCCGTGCTCATGCCGAGGATGGCGCCGTTGACGTAGATGTTCTCCCGGCCGGTCAGCAACGGGTGGAAACCTGCCCCGACTTCGATGAGCGCGCCCACCCGGCCGCGCATCTCGATGCGGCCACGATCCGGCTCGATGATGCCGTTGAGCAGTTTCAGGAGCGTGGACTTGCCCGCACCGTTGCGCCCGATGACGCCGAGGCACTCGCCGGGCTTGAGTTGGAACGAGAGGTCTTTCAGCGCCCAGAACTCGCCCTGCCGCAGATGGTCGTTCTGGAAGGCATGGCCAATGGCCGCGCTGGCGAGGTCTTTCATGCCATAGAGGATGCTGCGCTTGAGGGAACGGCAGTATTTCTTGGAGACGTTGTCCACGCGGACGCTGGCGGAAGCATCGGCTGCGACGGGATTGTGGGAGATCGAACTCATGGCCTTCCGCTACAGCCGCTCCGCGATCTTGGGTTCCGCCAGATGAAAAATGCGCCAACTGAGGCCAAAAACCAGCAGCGACACCGCGATGCCGAGGGCGATCTCAGTCCCGTTGCTCACGGGCTGCCCGGTGGCCAGGTCCCGGATGGCAATCAGGAACGGGCTGACGGGGTTGACGATGTTGATCAGGTAGAACGGCCATTTCTCCGGCGGCGGATACACCGCCGGGGTTAGCACCACGCCAAAGGTGATCAGCAGCGAAAGGGCCTTTTCCGTGTCACGCACAATGCCCTGGACCAAGGCGAGGAGGAATCCAAAGCCCAGGCACATGAGAAACAGGAAGACCAGCAGGACCGGAATCGCCAGCGCCTCCCACCCCGGCCAAAGCCGGTAATAGACCATCATCAGCACTACCAGCCCCGCCTTCACCAGCGCGTCGAGCACCGCCTGGCCGATGGCGGCGATGACCAGCGCTTCGCGCGGAAAATTGATCTTGCCCACTAGGTTGGCGGCGTTGACCAGCGAGCCGGAAGCCGCAAGCAATCCGCCCACAAACGACTGCCAGATGCTGGTGCCGATCAGGGCGAAGAGCGGATAAGGAATCGCCGTCTGGCCGATGTTGATCACACGGGCGTTTGAAAGAACGACGAAGAAAGCGGTCGTGCCGAGGGGCAGCAGGATCGCCCAGAGGATGCCGAAGATGGTTTGGCGATACTTGGCCGAGAAATCGCGGCAAAACAACCGCCAGATCAGTTCGCGGGCGCTCCACAACTCCCGCACCATCTCCGCCCAGACCCGATGGCCAAGCAGCAGATTGCGGTTGGCGTAATAGACGGCTACCGGCGTTTGAGGCGCCGCTTTCAAACCGGCATGGCCTGATTCCTCGGACATGGTCAGAGCAGCTTCTCCAGCAGCGGATTGTTCAGCAGGGCGTTGTTCTCCATGCTCAGCGCCGAGGAGGAGAGCGCGGTGGCAAAGGTGTTCCACGGCACGAGCGCGCC
>DYDL01000316.1 GCA_020717925.1 Desulfocapsa sp. | reverse complement strand
GTGTGAGGATGCCTGGCGCTGGCAGCATCAAAACCCCCACGGTTACGCCTGACAGTTAAAGAGCAAGACACGACGCTTGCCGTCATCTTCCTGTCGGAAAAGCTGCGGCATCGCCCGCTAGCCGTGAGCGCCATAAAGCAACAAGATATTATCACACTGTGTTATAAGTGGAACTTATGATTACTCAAATTGTCCCAATCATTCTAGCAGGCGGCTCTGGCACCAGACTCTGGCCTCTCTCCCGGGAACTTTATCCTAAACAGCTTCTCCCTTTGATCGGCGAACAGACCATGCTCCAGGCAACCATCCTGCGCCTTGCCGGTCTGCAGGGGACAATCGCCCCGATCATAATTTGCAACCACAACCACCGGTTCATGGTTGCTGAACAATCACGGGAGATAATGCCGACTGCCTGCCCCATAATGCTCGAACCGGCCGGTCGCAATACGGCCCCGGCAACGGCGGTGGCCGCCATGGAAGCCATGGCCGGGGGCAGCGATCCATTGCTCCTCATCCTGCCAGCCGACCATGTAATTCGAGACATCGGCCGATTTCGCGTTGCTGTCCAACAAGGCGTCCCCTTCGCCGCGGCTGGCAAGCTCATTACCTTCGGAGTTGTGCCTGACAAACCGCAGACCGGCTACGGCTATATCCACAAAGGACAAGCTGCGCCCCCCATGGACATGGAAAAACAGGCGGGAGTGGAAGCCTTTGCTGTGGCGAAGTTTATCGAAAAGCCAGACCAGTTGACTGCGGAAAAGTATCTGAAAACCGGGGACTTTTTGTGGAACAGCGGCATGTTTCTCTTCAAGGCCTCCCGATATTTGCAGGAATTAGACAAATTTGCGCCGGAAATCCTTGAGTGGTGCCAGAAGTCCTATGCTCAGAAACAGACGGATATGGACTTTATCCGGCTGAACGAAGAAGCCTTTACCAGATGTCCCGCTAACTCCATTGATTATGCGATCATGGAAAAAACCTCCGATGCCCTGGTCATCCCTGTCGACTGCGGCTGGAATGACGTGGGCTCCTGGTCAGCCCTCTGGGAAATCGGAGAACATGATAAGGATGGGAATATTATCCATGGCAATGTCTTGACCCATAATGTAAAAAACTCGTATCTTCATTCAACTTACCGACTGATTGCGGCGGTTGGCATGGAGGATCATGTCGTTGTCGAAACCGCGGACGCCGTGCTGGTTGCCCACAAGGACCAGGTGCAAGACGTCAAGGCTATCGTCGAACGTCTTAAGGCGGCAGGCAGGAGCGAGGCACTGCTGCACCGCCGGGTTTACCGGCCTTGGGGATCTTACGAGTGCATCGACTGTTCCGACCGCTTTCAGGTCAAGCGTATCATAGTTAAACCACAGGCAACCCTGTCTTTGCAACTGCACTACCACCGGGCGGAGCACTGGATCGTGGTGAAAGGAACAGCCCGCATCACGAATGGCAAGGAAATCATTGTCCTCAGCGAGAACCAGTCTACCTATATCCCCGTGGGCACCAAGCACCGCCTGGAAAACCCAGGGGCAATTCCACTGGAAATAATCGAGGTGCAATCCGGCAGCTATTTAGGCGAGGATGACATTGTTCGCTTTGAAGACAACTACGGACGTATTGGTAACGACTAAGGTGACTCATTCATGAAGAAAGCTCTCATAACCGGCATCACCGGACAAGATGGTTCCTACCTCGCCGAATTACTCCTGGTGAAAGGCTACGAGGTACATGGCATCAAACGACGTACCTCCTTATTCAACACCCAGAGGATAGACCACCTTTATCAGGATCCGCATGAGTCTGATCGTCGCCTGATTCTGCACCACGGCGACTTAACCGATTCAAGCAGTCTTGTCCGCATCATACAGCAGGTGCGGCCAGACGAAATTTATAACCTGGCCGCCCAGTCTCATGTGGCTGTATCATTTGAAGAACCCGAGTACACCGCCAATTCTGATGCGTTGGGAACTCTACGGGTGCTAGAAGCCATCCGCATTCTCGGGCTGGAGCAGAAGACGCGGTTCTATCAGGCGTCTACCTCGGAGCTTTACGGACTGGTGCAGGAAACACCGCAAAAAGAGACCACGCCATTCTATCCCCGCTCCCCGTACGCGGTTGCCAAGCTTTACTCTTACTGGATTACCGTGAACTATCGCGAGGCCTATGGCATCTATGCCTGCAATGGCATACTTTTCAACCATGAATCGCCGGTCAGGGGCGAGACCTTTGTTACCAGAAAAATCACCCGCGCCCT
>DYDL01000083.1 GCA_020717925.1 Desulfocapsa sp. | reverse complement strand
TAAGCGTCAATGGCCCGGCGCCGGCCCCCTTTTATTGTCCCCCTTTTATTGTTGACGCCCGAGGCCGTTCCAGGTTAAATACCGTGATTTTTTTCAAGGGGTTGGCGAGCCAAATTAACCAATAAAAAGGGCGGCCTTACCGTTGCAATACGGACTTTATCAGGTCATAAGCTGGCTCTTTTACCTCATCGCTTTACCCCTATTTTTTCTGTACAGCCTGGTCAGCGGCCGGCATGGCGTTGGCCTGGGCGAGCGGTTGGGGCTAGTTGCGCTCCAACTGCCGGCCGACCGGATGCCGCGGATCTGGATTCATGCGGCCTCGGTGGGTGAGGTGCAGGCCGCACGGGCACTGATCCCGGAATTGCACAAGGTGTTTCCGCGAGCAGGGGTGGTGGTTTCCACGATGACGGAGCAGGGACAGAACCGCGCCAAGGCTGATCTGGGCCAGGTCGCGACCTGCATCTACGCGCCCCTTGATTTGACACCCTTTGTGCGGCAAAGCCTGCGGGCGGTGCGGCCCGACATATACATCTGCCTGGAAACGGAACTGTGGCCCACCTTCATCCGCCAGGCCGCGGACATGGGAACGGCGCTTTTTCTGCTCAACGCCCGGTTGTCGGAAAAATCATTTGGCCGATATGAGTGCTGCAAAAGTCTGGCCAAGGATATCCTGGGCCGCTTTGCGGCGATTGCGGCGATTACCGCGGCCGACGGCGAGCGCTTCCAAGCGCTTGGCGCCCCGGCTGAAAATATAACGGTCCTGGGCAATGCCAAGTATGACAGGCAGGACACCATGGCCCGCCCCGAGGCGGTTGCACGCTACCGACATTTCCTGGGGGTGGCCAGCGACCAAAACGTGCTGGTGGCGGGCAGTACCCACGCTGGTGAAGAGGAAGTCCTGCTGGATGCCTTTGCCGCCCTGCGCAACAGCTACCCGGACATGCTCCTGGTGCTGGCGCCGCGGCACCTTAAGCGTCTGGAAAACGTCGAAGCCCTGCTGAGCAACCGTGGCCTGTCGTGGCAACGTTGGAGCGCGATAAAGCAAGATGGCCGTACGGCAGCCATTGTCCTGCTCGACACCATGGGAGAACTGGTCGATCTCTACGGCGCCGCCACCCTGGTGTTCTGCGGCGGCAGCCTGGTGAACAAGGGCGGCCACAATATCCTTGAGGCGGCGGCCTGGGGCAGGCCGGTGTTCCATGGGCCGCACATGCAGGATTTCGCCGATGCCCGGGCGATCCTGGAGGCGGCCGGCGCCGGCTTCACTGTCCACTCGGCGTCCGAACTGGCCGCGGCCGCCCTGGCCCTGTTGCAACAGCCAGAGCAGTATGCGACCGTGGCTGCCCGAGCCCGGCAGGCCGTGCACGACAACCAGGGCGCGGCGGCGGCCATGGCCAGACTTGTCAAAAACCGCCTGGCGGTATAGAAGCTGAAAGGTGAAAGCTGAAAGCTGAAAGTCTATGGATTGTTTCATTGGACTTTGAGCTTTGATCTTTGATCTTTTTCCTTAGACTTTGAGCTTTGAGCTTTCAGCTTTGAGCTAACAAGAGGACTTGCCATGAAAGCATTGATCGCCCTTGAAGACGGCACCCTGTTTGAGGGAGAGTCTTTTACCGGCCCGGGCGAGATCGCCGGCGAACTCGTCTTCAACACCGCCATGTCCGGCTATCAGGAGGTCCTGACCGACCCCTCATACAAAGGCCAGATCGTCACCATGACCTACCCGCTCATCGGTAACTACGGGGTCAACCCGGAGGACATGGAATCGACCGCTATCCAGGTCGAGGCCTTTCTGGTCAAGGAGTATAACGCCATCCCGAGCAACTTCCGGGCCACCGGCACTCTGGCGGATTTCCTCAAAGACGGTGGCAAGTTGGGTGTGCAGGGTATAGACACCCGGGCCCTCACCCGCCATATCCGGCAGGCCGGCGCCATGAAGTGCGTGGTCTCAACCCAGGATCTTGACCCCCATTCCCTGGTGGCCAAGGCCAAGGCGTGGCAAGGGTTGGTCGGCCACGACATGGTCAAGGCGGTATCCTGCCGCGAAGCCTACGGCTGGGACGGTCAGGCACCCAGGAATGGCACCAACTTCACCACCGCCGCACCTGGCGATTACAGGGTGGTGGCCATCGACTGCGGCCTCAAGTATAACCAGCTCCGCCTCCTCGCCGCGCGGGGTTGCAAGGTGCAGGTGGTACCGGCCACGGCCACGGCCGAGGAGATCCTGGCCATGCACCCCGACGGCATCTTTCTGACCAACGGCCCCGGCGACCCGGCCGGCGTGCCCTACGTGGTGGAAACGGTGCAAAGGCTCCTGGGCAAACAGCCCATCTTCGGCATCTGCCTGGGCCACCAGATTCTTGGCCTGGCGTTCGGCGGCAAGACATTTAAACTCAAGTTCGGCCACCGCGGCTCCAACCAGCCGGTAAAGGATCTCACCACCGGCCGCATCGAGATCACCTCCCAGAACCACGGCTTCTGCGTGGACATGGACTCGCTCAACCAGGACGAGGTGGAGTTGACCCACGTCAATATCAACGACAATTCGGTGGAAGGCATGCGCCACAAGAAGTGGCCCATCTTCTCGGTCCAATACCACCCGGAACACGCGCCCGGCCCCCACGACGCCGAGTACCTGTTCGACCGCTTTGTAGAGATGATGAAGAAGGCTGTAGGCTGTAGCGGTTTAGGTGTTTAGCAGAGAAAAAATATAAGCGAGCACGAATGACCGAAGCCGAAGCCTTCTTTTTTTAAACCTAACAGCCTACAGCCTAAACCGCTACAGGCTAACAAGCTACAGGCTAAACAATCATGCCCAAACGCACCGACATCAAAAAGATCCTGATCATCGGTTCCGGTCCCATCATCATCAGCCAGGCCTGCGAGTTTGATTACTCCGGTACTCAGGCGGTCAAGGCCTTGAAGGAAGAGGGCTACGAGGTGGTGCTGATCAATTCCAACCCGGCCACCATCATGACCGACCCGGAACTGGCCGACCGCACCTATATCGAGCCCATCACCCCGGAGATGGTGGCCAAGATCATCGCAAAGGAACGGCCCGACGCCCTGCTGCCCACCCTGGGCGGCCAGACCGGCCTGAACACCGCCATCAAGGTGGCGGAACTCGGCGTGCTGGAGCAGTTCGGTGTTGAGCTCCTGGGCGCCAACATCGACGTCATCCGCAAGGCCGAAGGGAGGGAAGAGTTCCGCGACGCCATGCACAAGATCGGCCTCAAAGTGCCGCAGAGCACCATCGTCCACACCATTGCCGAGGCGAGGGCCGCGGTGGCGGAGATCGGCTTTCCGATCATTGTCCGCCCCTCCTTTACCCTGGGCGGCACTGGCGGCGGCGTGGCCTACAACAGCCACGAACTGGAGGAGTTGGCCACCGTTGGCCTCGATCTCTCCCTGAACAGCGAGGTCATGCTGGAAAAGAGCCTGCTGGGCTGGAAGGAGTACGAGCTTGAGGTGATGCGCGACAAGAACGACAACGTGGTCATCATCTGTTCCATCGAAAACATGGACGCCATGGGCGTGCATACCGGCGACTCCATCACCGTGGCGCCGGCCCAGACCTTGACCGACCGCGAATACCAGGCCATGCGCGACGCCTCGATTGCCATCATGCGGGAGATCGGGGTGGAGACCGGCGGCTCCAACGTCCAGTTCGCCGTCAACCCAGCAGACGGCGAACTCATGGTCATCGAGATGAACCCGCGGGTGTCGCGCTCCTCGGCCCTGGCCTCCAAGGCCACCGGCTTTCCGATCGCCAAGATCGCCGCCAAGCTGGCGGTGGGCTATACCCTGGACGAGATCAGGAACGACATCACCCGCGAGACTTACGCCTCGTTCGAACCCAGCATCGACTACTGCGTGGTCAAGATCCCGCGCTGGACCTTTGAGAAGTTCCCCGAGGCCGACGACTTCCTCACCACCTCGATGAAATCGGTGGGCGAGACCATGGCCATCGGCCGCACCTTTAAGGAGGCCTTCCAGAAAGGCATGCGCAGCCTGGAAATCGGCTGCATGGGCTTTGGCGGCGACCCCAAGTATAACCTGGAGGAGATGGACGACATCGACCTCAAGGCCGGACTTGGCCGGCCGAGTTCACAGCGGGTTTTCCAGCTTTACGAAGCATCTCGTCGCGGTATGAGCGTGGCGGAGATCTACCAGATCACCGCCATCGACCCCTGGTTCCTAAACCACCTGCGTGAGCTCGTTGCCACCGAGGCCAGCATCAAAGAACGGGGCTTTGCCGGCCTGGACCGGGATTTTCTCTACAAGGTCAAGCAGCAGGGTTTTGCCGACCGGCAACTGGCCTTCCTCACCCGTACCTCTGAGGAGGATATCCGGGAACTCCGCGACAACACCGGGGTCAAGGCGGTTTACAAGCTGGTGGATACCTGCGCCGCCGAGTTCGAGGCCTACACCCCTTACTTCTACTCCACCTATGAGGTTGAGGATGAGTCCCGAGTGAGCGACCGCCGCAAGGTCATGATCCTGGGCAGCGGACCAAACCGCATCGGCCAGGGCATTGAGTTCGACTACTGCTGCGTGCACGCCTCTTTCGCCCTGAAGGAACTGGGCATTGAGAGCATCATGGTGAACTCCAACCCGGAAACCGTGTCCACGGACTACGACACCTCGGACAAGCTCTACTTCGAGCCCCTCACCCGCGAGGACGTGCTCAACATCATTGAAAAGGAAAAACCCGAGGGGGTTATCGTCCAGTTCGGCGGCCAGACGCCTTTAAACCTGGCCGTGCCCCTGGCCAATGCCGGAGTGCCGATCCTGGGAACCTCCCCGGACTCCATCGACCGGGCCGAGGATCGCAAGCGTTTTCAGCAACTCCTGCAAAAGCTCGGCCTCAAGCAACCGGCCAACGGCACGGCCATGGCCGGCGACGAGGCACTGCGCATTGCCGCGGAGATCGGCTACCCGGTGGTGGTCCGGCCCTCCTATGTACTGGGTGGCCGCGCCATGCGCATCATCTACAATGCCAATGACCTGAAAAATTACATGGCCAAGGTCTTTACCGTGTCGGCCGAGCACCCGGTGCTCATCGACAAGTTTCTGAAAGACGCGGTGGAAGTTGACGTGGACGCCATCTGCGACGGCGAGATCACCGTGCTGGGCGGCATAATGGAGCACATTGAGGAGGCCGGCATCCACTCGGGCGACTCGGCCTGCGTCCTGCCGCCCCACCACCTGTTGCCGGCCATGCTCGAAGAGATCCGGCTGGCCACCGAGGCCATGGCCCTGGAGTTGAAGGTCAAGGGGTTGATGAACGTCCAGTACGCGATCAAGGACAACATCCTGTATATCCTGGAGGTCAACCCCCGCGCCTCGCGGACCGTGCCCTTTGTCAGCAAGGCGACCGGTGTGCCCCTGGCCAAGCTGGCCACCAAGGTGATGATGGGCCACAAACTGGTTGACCTGGGCTTCAGCAAACAGGTGATCCCCAAACATCATGCGGTGAAGGAGGCGGTCTTCCCCTTCAACCGCTTTGATAATGTCGACACCCTGCTCGGCCCGGAGATGAAATCCACCGGCGAGGTCATGGGCATCGACGATTCCTTTGGCCTGGCCTTTGCCAAATCGCAGTTCGCGGCAGGCCAACCCATTCCCAGCGGCGGCACCGTGCTGATCAGCGTCCGTCACCCGGACAAGCCGGCGATTGTGCCGGTGGCTGCAAAGCTTATCCAGCTCGGTTTCAACATCATGGCCACCCATGGCACAGCCACGGTGCTGGCGGAAAACAATATCACCTGCACAACGATCAACAAGGTTTCCGAGGGCAGACCCCACCTGGTGGACAAGATCCGCGACCACCAGATTCAGTGGATCATCAACACCTCCATGGGGACTCGCACCACCGAGGATTCCTACATCATCCGACGCTCGGCCTTGGATTACCACCTGCCTTACACCACCACCGTGGCCGGCGCCATAGCCATGGTCGAGGCCATGGCCGCCATCCGGGAAAGGCCGCTGGAGGTAAAACCGGTGCAGGATTATTATTAGGGGAGCTGAAAGGTGAAAGGTGAAAGGGGAAAGGTTCTGTCCGGGGCCGGCTGGACTTTACGGTATCCCCGCCTTATGGTACTAATCTCTCTGGCTGGGCCAGGGAGTCGGCAATCGATCAAACCCGTCTTTTATACCACAAGGGCATAAGTTTCGTACGAGCAGACAAGCTGCTCAACTCAGCTTTAGGAGAATCGGCTTGAATACCTTTTATAAAAATCTGTCCATGTGGCTGGTGATCGGGCTGACCATGATTCTCCTGTTCAACCTGTTCAACAAGCCGCAGTCAACGGTAAAGGAAATCAACTATTCCGACTTCCTTGCCAGTGTCGAGTCCGGCGCTACCACCGAGGTTATCATCCGGGGCAACGAGATCACCGGCCCGGCCGCCCAGGGTGGCGCCAGTTTCAAGACCGTGGCCCCGGCGGACACCGAACTCATCCCCCTGCTGCGCCAGAAGGGCGTCACCATCCAGGTTAAGCAGGACGAGGAATCTCCCTGGTACGTCAGCATCCTTATCTCCTGGTTCCCCATGCTGCTCTTGATCGGCGTCTGGATTTTCTTCATGAAGCAGATGCAGATGGGCGGCGGCAAGGCCATGAGCTTTGGCAAATCCAAGGCCAGGCTCATGGACAAGGAAAAGAGCAAGGTGACCTTCAAGGATGTGGCTGGCATCGACGAGGCCAAGGAAGAGTTGTCCGAGATCATTGACTTTCTGAAAGACCCCAAGAAATTTACCCGGCTGGGCGGCCGGATTCCCAAAGGCGTGCTGCTGGCCGGCGCCCCGGGCACGGGTAAAACCTTGCTGGCCAAGGCCATTGCCGGCGAGGCGGATGTGCCGTTCTTTTCCATCAGCGGCTCCGACTTTGTCGAGATGTTTGTCGGCGTCGGCGCCTCGCGGGTGCGCGATTTGTTCACCCAGGGCAAAAAAAATGCCCCCTGCATCATCTTCATCGACGAGATTGACGCCGTGGGCCGCCACCGCGGCGCCGGCCTGGGCGGCGGCCACGACGAGCGCGAGCAGACCCTGAACCAGTTGCTGGTGGAGATGGACGGCTTCGAGGCCAACGAAGGGGTGATCATCATAAGCGCCACCAACCGGCCGGACGTCCTTGACCCCGCCCTGCTCAGGCCCGGCCGTTTCGACCGCCAGGTGGTGGTGCCGGTGCCGGATGTCAAGGGCCGCGAGATGATCCTGAAGGTCCACGGCCAGAAGGTGCCGGTGGCGCCGGACGTGGAATGGGACGTCATTGCCCGCGGCACGCCGGGATTTACCGGCGCGGACCTGGAAAACATGGTCAACGAGGCGGCGCTTCTCGCCGCCCGCGCCGGCCTGGAACAGGTGCCCATGGAGACCTTGGAAAAGGCCAAGGACAAGGTCATGATGGGCGCGGAGCGGCGGAGCATGATCATTACGGTGAAGGAAAAGGAGATCACCGCCTATCACGAGGCGGGCCATGCCCTGGTGGCCAAGCTCCTGCCCGGCACCGACCCGATCCACAAGGTGACCATCATCCCGCGCGGCCGGGCACTGGGCCTTACCCAGCAACTGCCCATTGACGAGCGCCACACCCATTCCAAATCCTTCCTCCTGAACAACATCTGCATCCTCATGGGTGGCCGGGTGGCGGAAAAGCTCATTTTTGACGAATTCACCACCGGCTCGGGCAATGACCTCGAACGGGGCACGGAGCTGGCCAGAAAAATGGTGTGCGAATGGGGCATGAGCGACATGGGACCGCTCACCTACGGCAAGAAGGAGGAGCAGATCTTCCTGGGCCGGGAGATCGCCCAGCACCGCGACTTTAGCGAGGCCACTGCCGTCAGGATTGACGAGGAGGTCAAGAAGCTGGTGGATGCCTCCCACGCCAAGGTCACCACCCTGCTCTCCGACAACATCGAGGTTCTGAAGTCCCTGGCCCAGCTCCTGCTGGAAAAGGAGACCCTGGTGCTGGAAGATATTGAGCAGATCATGCGCGACGCCGGCCTGCAGGTAGATAGCCCCACCCCCGCATCGCCAGTATCCGGGGCAGCAAGCTAAGAGGTATTTCTTGTCTGCCTTTCTGCAGCGCCATGGCCTGAAGCTTAACGGTCGGGTGCTCGTCATGGGCATCCTGAATGTGACGCCGGATTCCTTTTCCGACGGCGGCCGCCTGGCGACCACGGATGACGTCATGAGCCAGGCCGCGGCCATGGTAACGGCCGGGGCTGACATCCTGGACATCGGTGGCGAATCCACCCGTCCCAACGCCGCGCCCGTTGCCCTTGCCGAAGAACGCGCCCGGGTAGTGCCGGCCATTCAGGCCATTCGGCAACGCTACCCGACCCTGCCCCTCTCCATCGACACCACCAAGGGTGAAGTGGCCCGCGCGGCCTGCCAGGTCGGCGCCACCATCATCAACGACATCAGCGCCCTGCGCACAGACCCGGCCATGGCCGACGTGGCCAAGGAATTCGAGACACCAGTCATCATCATGCACATGCAGGGTACGCCCGGCGACATGCAGAAAAACCCGGTGTATGTCGACGTGGTGGCGGAGATCGGTGCCTTTCTGGAAGAACGGCTCTGCTGGCTGGAGGAGCAGGCCATCCCCAGGGAACGGATTATCGTTGACCCGGGCATCGGCTTCGGCAAGACCATGACTCACAACCTCGCCATCCTGGGCCAGTTGGAACGCTTCACCGCTCTAGGCTGTCCGGTGCTGGTCGGCCACTCGCGCAAATCCTTCCTCGGCAAGCTCCTGAACCTGGAGATCGACCAACGCGACCAGGCGACGGCCGTGGTCTCGGCCCTCTGCGTTGCCAAGGGCGCCGCCATCCTCCGGGTCCACGACGTGGCCGGTACCGTGCAGGCCGTGCGCCTGGCCCAGGCCATCGCGGTGCAAACAGTCTGAAGGGAACCTTAAATTCGAGATTGAGGTGGACGGATGAGTACCTTTACTGCGGACGCGCACCAAGATAGCAAGCAGCGCGTTAGGTGCTAGTGGGTTGGAATACCTAGCTTTTTCAGGGCAGCACGCAATTTTTTGTCAAAGGTTATGATGGCAGCGTTTCTATTTGCCCTGCCCACGGAAGCAACAATGGCGTCAGCAAAGTCGTGGATAGGAGAAGGCCAGATGGTAAGCAGGATTTTGTAATCGAGATGGTGCAGTAGCTCAACGCCGGTCAAGCCAAGAAAATCCCTGATCATTTCCTGAATCTTCAGTGGATCAACCGCATACACCTTTTCCATGACGTACACAAATTCAGTGATAACATTCTGCGGGCAGCAGATTCGACATTTCAGCCGGGTAGCGGCCTCGAACAACTCCCGCATTTGCTTCTGCTGCGCGACATTGCGGTCGGTAACAAAAGATATCAGGGCGTTGGTGTCAATTATGAAGGTGGTCACTTCAGTGTCTCTACCCGAAGCTCGCGGGCGAGCCGGATGTCCCTGGCGATGTCACCCGGCCCAATCTTAACGGTGTTGCCATGCTTGAGAAAGTCATTCCTAAGCGGATAGACCACAACCTTGCCGCGCTCCACCGTCCATTCCAGGGCATCACTGACCGTGATCCCCAGTGAGTCCCGGACCGCCTTGGGAATGGTCGTCTGGTATTTTGCCGTTACCGTTGATTTCATGCGCTACCACCTCCTTACAATTTCAACATATCGCAAGGAATGTTGCATGTCAATAGCCGAATCCCGGACTGAGCACCGGCCACCGGGCCACGGAACCCCGTCCCCTTGGCACCCCTCTATGTAGTTAATTTGCTTGGCGTAACCCTGGACGCCATCCGTCCGCCATGCTATGATGCGTAAGTCCGGCCAACGGGGCATGCCAGGGCCGCACCCCACCTTCACCCTTGCTTGAGTGTTTACCGGTGAAAAATCGCATCCACCGTTACCAGGAATACAACCGCAGCCGCATGATCAAGGCCGTCGGCTTTGACGAAAAGAAGGCGGCCCTGCTGTTCAAGGTCATTCCCTTTCTGCTGCATGCCAATGCCCCGGACCTGCCCGGTTATGTGGACGATCCTTCCTGCCCCTTCGGCATCTTCGGCCTCAAGCCCTTGCAGTTGGTGGACGCGGAACTGTTCAAGCGCCATTTCCCTGCTTCCCAGGCCCTGCGCCAGGACGCGACCTCCACCTTTGCGACAACGCCGGTAATCCATTCGCTGAAAACCATCGGTTCCATCGGCACTATTGCCCAGGCCGACCGCTCGGACTGCGACTTCTGGCTCAGCGTTCGCTTAAGTGAATTAGGCAAGCAGGGGCTCGACCTCCTGGAAAGAAAATGCCGGGGCATTGCGGAGTGGTGCGCCAAAAAAGGGGTTGAGGTCTACTTCTTCCCCATGGACATCGAGCAGACCCGGGAAAACTCCTTCGACAGCGCGGCGGATGAGGAGTCCGCCGGTTCAGCGCTCAAGATCCTCCTAAAGGACGAACTGTTCCGGACCCATATCCTGGTGGCCGGCAAGATGCTGCTCTGGTGGCTCATCCCGCCCGGCCTTTCAGCGGACGGCTATCGGGCCTATGTGGAAAAACTAATTGCCGACAAGATCATCAATCCGCAACAGTTCATTGATCTCGGCTACATGTCCGCTATCCCGCAGGCCGAGATCTTCGGCGCCTGCCTCTGGCAGATGAACAAGGCGTACGACAGCCCCTTCAAGTCGGTAATCAAATTCGCCTATCTTGACCTGCTTTTGAAGGGCAGCAACCAGACCCTGCCCCTGTTTTCGGACCGGGTGAAATGTTTGGTAACCTTCCCGGAAAAGATGGAGCAGGTTACCGCCACGCCGATCGAGATCAGCGCGGTGGACCCATACCTGCTCATGGCCCGGGAAATCGTCGCCTTATACCAGCAAGAATGGGCCGAGCAGAAGCGGGCCGAACTGATCCGCGAGTGCCTTTTTCTCAAAACCCTGGAGGGCATGGCCTCTGTACGCCAGAAACCGGCCCGCTTCCAAAATCTTACCGCCACCATTGAGCTCATGAGGCATTGGCAGTTGCTGCCCGTCGACTTTGAACATTTCTCGCAACTCCGCTCCTGGCCTTTTAAGGAGTTAATGAGCTTCGGCGCCAAGATCCACGACTTCCTGATCGATACCTATTCCCGCCTGCAGGCCGACTTCAGCCACTACGGGGCCGATCGGAACCTCACCATCACCCAGCGCGACATCGCGGTGCTTGGCCGTAAGCTCTTCACCTTTTACGAGAAAAAACCCAACAAAATAGAATACATCCGCAGCATCTCCCGGGAGGTCGTCGGCCAGGCCGATATCACCATCCATATTGTCCAACAGGAAACAGCGACGAGCTTCTTCGCCTTCCAGGGCGACCTGCGGCATGCAGCCATGGCCAACCAGACGGATCACCTTATCAAGCGCGAACAAAGCCTGCCCGCTCTCCTCACCTGGCTGTTCATCAACGGCATCCTGCACGAAAAAACCAACCTGCACCTGACCAAAAATTCCCTGCCAGTTGACCTTACCGATATTCAGGGCCTGACCGAGGCCATGTTTAAAACCTTTCCCCTGGTCCATTTCTCCCATATCCCGGCCAAAAACCTGGTGCAGGCGGAGTCCATCGTCCGCTGCCTAATCGTGGTAAACATGTACAAGGAACCGGTCCAAGGCAGCAAGACTCTGCGCTCATGGCTCATCTCCCATAACAGTTACGGCGAATATTTTATCGAGGAATTTACCACCCTCACCCAACTCAAGAACAGCATGCGCCATTTGCTGACCCGGCATTTTGTAAGCCGCTGGAACAACAACCTGGATTTTTTTATTCCGCCGCAGCAAGAACAGGTTCGCATCAAGGATATGCTTTTCAAGTAAATATTTTTCCGTCACATTGCCGGCTATTCCGCGGTACAATACCCGCATAGTCAGGCCCGTGGGCGGGCCAGACCCAAAAAGCCATGGGCCCACCACCGGGCATGAGGACACATTGTGACACGCAAGACCCGCACCATACCGCCTCCCCAGACTGCCTGCCCGGAAGAATCTCTTGCGGCCGGGTCGTACCGGCACAAGCTGCCCGACATCGTGGAACGGGTAGTGGCCAGTTGTTCCAGCCAGGCTTGCTTTGAACATGTCGATGCCACGCCCATGCCCTCGAAGCAGAAGGCAATTGACATCCTGCAGACGTGCCGCGAGATCCTTTTTCCCGGTTATTTCGAGACCCAGGGCGTTGACCGGGTTGACCTGCAATACCGACTGGGCCAGGAAATCTCCGGACTCTTCCGGTCTCTCGCCGCGGAGATCACCAAAAGCATCCGCCACGAATGCCTGAGGCATGGGCAATCTTGCCAGCACTGCGAGGAGCAGGGTCAAGGCAAGGCCTACGAATTCTTGCATGGCCTGCCCGAGCTGCGCGCCATCCTGGCCACCGACGTCCGGGCCACGTATACGGGCGACCCGGCCGCGGCCGGCTATGACGAAATCATCTTCAGTTATCCTGGCATCTATGCCATCCTCACCTTTCGAGTGGCCCACCGGCTCTACGAACTCGAGGTGCCGATTCTGCCGCGCATCATGACCGAGCACGCCCATTCCGTCACCGGTATCGATATCCACCCTGGCGCCAGCATCGGCGAATCTTTCTTCATCGACCATGGCACCGGCGTGGTCATCGGCCAGACCGCTGTGCTCGGCAAACGGGTAAAGCTCTATCAGGGCGTCACCCTGGGCGCCCTGGCCTTCAAGCGTGACAAGGACGGGGCTCTGGACCGCACCGGCAAGCGCCATCCCACCCTGGAGGATGACGTGACCGTCTATGCCGCCTCCACCATCCTGGGCGGCGACACGGTCATCGGCGCCCGTTCGGTGATCGGCGGCAATATCTGGCTGACCCAATCCATCCCGCCGGACACCAAGGTACTCATTCAGCCACCCAAGCTGATCCTGAAG
>DYDL01000315.1 GCA_020717925.1 Desulfocapsa sp. | reverse complement strand
CCGGGAGCCCAGCGCGCGTAGTTACGGCCCCGGGCCACCAGCACGACGCGGCCCGGATGCTGTTCAATCAGGCGGCGGGCGGCGGCCAGGTCCAAGAGCCTCCCCTTGGCGTCGGCATACCCCAGGCCGTAGCTAACCTCACCGGGGTTTTCCAGGATATAGGCATCATCCCGCTGGAAAGTCCAGTTCGCGGCCGGCATGATTTCTTCGTCGGCGATGAGCAGAGCCTCCGTGTTTATGTCCAGCCGGTGGCGCTGCAGCAGAGCGGCCGGGGCCTTGGCCGTAAGCATCTGATCCGGCATGAGGACCGGCAGACTCAGGAAGAGCAGGACCGGGGCCAGGGCCACGGTCGTTATCTGCCAGGTGGTCTGACGACTGCGCAGCGCCAGCAGGCAGCAGAGCGGCATCATTGCCAGGTTGCTGGCAAGCAGCAGCCATTGCCAGTTACGGCTGTAAGGCTGCAGGCCATGATAGCCGAAAATCCGCAGCAGGATGAGGGTGACCAGTAGCAGGCCGGAGAGTGCGGCCATCAAGCCGACGCCATACTGAAAGGGTTTGTTGCGGCCCTGGTTCAGGGCATGGGCCAGGCCCAGGGTGACGAGGATGGCAAAGGGCGGCAAACAGGGCAGGATATAGGTCAGCAGCTTGCCGCTGGAGGCGGAGAAGAAGAAAAAGGGCAGTATGGCCCAGCACAGACAGTAGCGGATCAGATCGGTGCTTGGGCCCTGTTGCCGGAGACGGTCGCGCACGCCGCTGGTAGCGGCCGGGATCAGGAAGGTCCAGGGCAGGAACATGGCGGGCGCTGCCAGAAAATAGAACCAGAAGGACTCATGATGTTGGGCGCTGCTGGAGAGGAAGCGGCGCACATGTTCGTTCCAGAAGAAGAAGTTCCAGAAATCCGGCTCGCGGAGATGGATGAGGATGCTCCACGGCAGGGCAACAACGATGGCGGTCAGCAGCGGCAACCAGGCCAGGCGCAGCAAGTCCCAATAGCGGTGCTGCCAGAGCAGAAAGGGGACGATCCCCAGCACCGGCACGGCGAGGGCAAGAAAGCCCTTGGTGAGGAAGGCCAGGCCGCAGGAGAGACCGGCCAGCAGCAGGAATAGCCTTTCCCGGCGCGTTCCGGCCACGGCGGCGGTGGCCAGGAAAAAGGCGGTCATGGTGGCGGTAAGGAAGAAGGCGAACAGGCTGTCGAGGACGCCGAAGGTGCCGACCCCGGCGCTTTCTAGGCAGACGATAAAGACAAGCGCTCCACAGGCTGCCTGCCATTGGTGCTCCGGTGCATCCCGGCCAATGGCGCGGCGCACCAGCAGCAAGATCATGAGGGCGGAGAGGCCAACGGCCGCGGCTGATGGGAAGCGGATGGCAAAACCGTTCTCCCCGAAGAGCAGAAGTGAACCGGCATGCAGCCAGTAACCCATTACCGGCTTTTCAAAGTAGCGCAGGCCATTTAAGCGCGGCACCACCCAGTCGTGGCTGGCGATCATCTCGCGGGCAATTTCGCCGTAGCGGGCTTCGTCGGGCACGAACAGCGGGCGGGCGCCGAGCGGCACCAGATAGATGAGGACAAAGACGGCCAGGGTCAGCAGCGGCATGGTGCGTGTGGCGGTCATGGTAAGTCGATGATCTCCTGCTGGCAGGCGAGCCAGCCCTCCCGGCCGGCCACCATGCCCCGGCCCACGCGGGCCGCTGGGGCATCCGCGCCTGCCGAGGCCAGGGCGCCCAACGGCGCAAAGCTGACGCCACTTTTTTGGGCCTTGGTCAGAAAATCGCGGAAGAGCTTCCGACAACTTAGCCCCTCCACCTCGGCGTGGATGGTGAGCACGTTGAGCTGTCCTGGCCGTAGGAGGCTGAGCAGATGGTCGTTGTAAGTCGCCGGCGTAATGGTGGCGCCGATCAGTTCGTCATAGGTGGGCAGAGTGGTGGGGATTTGCATCTGGCTCAGGCGACACCCATGCACCATCGGGTAAAATGGGGAGTTGCCCCGGCAGTCGGAGTTGTAGCGGCAGGGGAAGGCCTCGCGGGCTACCAGGGCCGCATCGGTGATGCGCCAGGCCGGGGCCGCGGCGCAATCCGGGCGGCGGCCGATGATCTCGGCCAGCCGCTCCCAACCGCGGCATAACTCCCGCGCCACCGTGGCCTGGTCCATGGAGGCCACCCGGGTCTGCCAGCGGTGGTGGTCCCAGGCATGCAGGCCGATTTCATGGCCGGCGGTTGCCGCCAGCCGGATCTGCTCGGCGCAATGTTGGCCAATAATTGGCCCTGGCCACATGGTGC
>DYDL01000082.1 GCA_020717925.1 Desulfocapsa sp. | reverse complement strand
ATGCTGGTGAAAAAGGCGGCGCCCCTGCCGGTGGAGTGCATCGTACGGGGGTATCTTTCCGGTTCCTTTTGGGCCGCCTACCAGCAATCCAATACAGTCTGCGGCTTTAAGCTGCCGGCCGGCCTGCAAGAGTCCGCGCGGTTGCCTGCTCCGCTCTTCACCCCCTCCACCAAGGCGGCTCTGGGAACGCACGACGAGAACATCTCGGTGGCGCGGATGGCTGAGATTCTCGGCGCTGAACAGACGGAGAAGATCGCCGCCATCTGCGTGGCCCTTTATGACAAGGCGGCCGCCTATGCCCGGGTCAAGGGGATCATCATTGCCGACACCAAGTTCGAGCTGGGCGTCTGCGATGGCCAGCTCATCCTCATCGACGAGGTGCTCACCCCGGACTCCTCGCGCTTCTGGCCCGTGGATCAGTACCGGATAGGCGGCAGCCAGCCGAGCTTTGATAAACAGTTTCTGCGCGACTACCTGTCGTCCCTCACCTGGGACAAGACGCCGCCGCCGCCGCCCCTGCCGACCGAGATCCTGGATCGTACCGCGGCCCGCTACCACGAGGCCCTGGAACGCCTCACCGGCCACGGACTTTGAGCCTCTCGCCGCTGACCGCCGGAAATAGTGCCTATGCTCACGCTGCACACCAGTAACCGCCTGGAGAGACTGGTAGACGCCCTGGCGGTTATCGTGCAGCAGCCTTTAAGTTCCCCGCTGGCCCGGGAACGGATCGTGGTGCAAAGCAAGGGCATGGAGCGCTGGGTCGCCATGCGGTTGGCCGAACGGCTGGGGGTCTGGGCCAACTGCGGTTTTCCCTTTCCCGAGGCCATGGTCTGGGAACTCTTTGCCGCCTCCTGTGATGCGGTGCCGGATACCACGCTCTTTAACCGGGAGATTATGACCTGGAGCCTCATGGCCCTGCTGCCGGCCAGGCTCCAGCACCCCGCTTTTGCCGAACTTTCCCGCTATCTGCATGACGATGACTCCGGGCTCAAACTCTGGCAACTGGCTTCCCGGGTGGCCGCCCTCTTTGACCAGTACATCATCTTCCGGCCGCAGATGATCGCCGCCTGGGAGACAGGGGCGGAGAACCACTGGCAGGCCGAACTGTGGCGCGGGCTGGTGGCCCGCAACGGCGCCAGTCACCGCGCCGCGCTCCGGGAGCTTTTCCTTGCCCGGCTGCAAGCTGACCAGCCGCTGCCGCATCTGCCCGAGCGTTTGGTGATCTTTGGCATCTCCTCGCTGCCGCCATTTTTTCTCGACATTCTGGCCAGCCTTGCCAGGTTCAGCGATGTCCACATCTTTGTCATGAATCCCTGCCAGGAATACTGGGGGGATATTTTGTCCGAGCGGGGAATTTTCCGCAAGGAGCGTCACCTGACCGACTCTTATGCTGAAACCGGTAACACCCTGTTGGCCTCCATGGGCATGCTGGGCCGCGATTTTATGGACATGCTGCAGGGCTATGACTGCGAGCAGGAGGAATTTTTCGAAGAACCTGGCGACGACACTCTGCTGGCAGCGGTACAGGCGGATATCCTGCATCTCCGCGATGCCGGCGGTGCTGACTTGCCAGTAAGGGTTTTGTCGGCCACGGATTTATCGATCCAGTGCCACTCCTGTCACAGCCCCATGCGCGAGGTTGAAGTGCTGCATGACCGGCTGCTCGACCTCTTTGCGCGCCATGGTGAACTGGAGCCTCAGGACGTGGTGGTCATGGCGCCGGACATCGAGGTTTACACGCCGTTGATTCAGGCGGTCTTTGCTGGCCAGGTAGCCCATGAGCGCCAGATTCCCTTCAGCATCGCCGACCGCACCGTCAGAAACAGTAATGTCGTGGTCACCGCCTTTTTCGCCATTCTCGACTTGGTCGGCGGTCGCTTCGGGGCGGCCGAGGTCTTCCGGGTTCTGGAATGTGACCCGGTGCGGCAGCGTTTCAGGATCAGCACCGCCGGTCTGGAGACCATCCATCGCTGGCTGGAGCAGACCCGCATCGCCTGGGGGCTTGACGGCGCCCACCGCGTCGAGCTTGGCTTTCCTGATTTTGCCGATAACAGCTGGAGAGCCGGCCTGGACCGGATGATGCTGGGCTATGGCATGCCTGGCCGGGATGGTCGCACCTTTGCCGGTATCCTGCCCTTTGACGACATGGAGGGCAGCCTGGCGCAGCTCCTGGGCGAACTCCATGAATTCATGGCACAGTTGGCGCCCATGGTGCAGGATCTGGCCAGACCTCGACCACTAACCGAATGGCGTGATGCGCTCCAGGCCCTGCTGACCCGGTTCATGGAGCCAGACGTTGATCGCCAGCTTGATCTGCTCCTGCTTGCCGGGGTCATCGACGAAATCGCCATCCAGGCAGTCAAGGCTGACCTTGCAGCACCAGTCACCCTGGCGGTGGTGCGGGGTGACCTGGAACAACGACTGGCCCGGGAGAGTGGCCACCTTTTTCAGAAAGGCGTCACCTTCTGCACCTTGAAACCGATGCGCGCCATCCCCTTTCCAGTGGTCTGTCTGCTGGGCATGAACGACGGGGCCTTCCCGGCCACTAATCGGCCGCCACCCTTTGATCTGATGGCCAAGGCGCCGAGACGGGGCGACCGTTCCCGCCGCCTGGACGACCGTTATCTATTCCTGGAGGGTTTGCTCTCGGCCCGGCGTTATTTCATGATCAGCTATGTGGGGCAGAGCATTCAGGACAACACGCTCCTGCCGCCGTCGGTGCTGGTGAGCGAACTGCTGGACTATCTGACCCAAGGGTTTGCGCTGCCAGAGGGCAAGTTGATCGACCGCCTGCTTTGCCGTCATCCCCTGCAGCCTTTCAGCCCCAGGTATTTTGTTGATAGCAGCGATGCCCCTGGCACCCTTTTAAGCTATTCCCAGGAATACTGCGTTGCCAGTTCCGCCCTGGTCCGGGAAAAACAGCCCGTAGCACCGCTATTCACCGCGCCTTTGCCGGAGCCGCCGGTCGCTTTCAGGTCGCTCTCCGTGGATCAGTTGGCGAATTTTTTTTGCAACCCCACCAGGTTTCTGCTGCAAGAGCGTCTCGGCATCCGCTTTGATGACCAGGGGGTGATTCTGCACGAACAGGAACCATTCCTGCTGGACCCACTCGATCGCTATCAACTGCAGCAACTCCTGCTGGCCAGCCACCTGGACAATGGGGATAGCGCAGCGGTCCGGGAAATCTGCCGAGCCCGGGGCTTGCTCCCCTATGGCCGGGCTGGGGAACTGCTGCTCCAGGATGAGGATCACCAGATGGCTGCCCTGGCCCTTGATCTGCGGGAGTTTCGCCAGTCAGCCAAACTGCCCGACCTGGAGATCAAGCTCTCTCTGGCCGGTTTTCATCTGAGCGGAGTTTTGCCTGACCTGCGACCAGACCATTACCTGCGCTATCGGCCGAGCACCATCAAGGCCAAGGATTACATCCGGGCCTGGATTTTTCATCTCGTCTTGAACCTTGTCAGCGAGGCTGGCTACCCGCGCCAGACCGTGCTGGTCGGCAGGAAATATTCGGCACATACCAAAACCTTTAGCACAAACGCCTGGCGTTTTGCTCCAGTTCCCGCGGCGGACGAGCTTTTGGCCGGACTGCTTAATACCTACTGGCAAGGGTTGCAGTCGCCGCTCCCCTTGTTTGCCGAAACTTCCTGGACCTTTGCCGGTCAAGCGCTGAAAAGTGAGGGGGAGGCAGATCTCGTGGCCGGCCAGGGGAAGGCGCTCAAGGTGTGGCAGGGTTGTCACGACAGGGATGGTGAACGCGAGCAGGACAGCTATTATCGGCTTGTTTTTCCGGCCGACCCTTTGCCAGAGGGGTTCCAGGAACAGGCCCTGGCCTTTTTCACCCCGCTCATGGGAAATATGCAGTCAGAGGGGACTCATGGAAACCCTTGAGCCCCTCGCTATTCCGCTCGAGGGTATCAGCATCATCGAGGCCAGCGCCGGTACCGGCAAGACCTTCACCATTGCCATCCTCTTTCTGCGCCTGCTGCTGGAAAAGAAACTGAACGTTGATCAGATCCTGGTGGTGACCTTTACCAAGGCGGCCACCGCTGAACTGCGGGAGCGGATCCGTAACCGGCTTCATGAGGCATTGCAGGCTTTTGTTGCAGAGGGCGAGGTCAAGGATGAGTTGCTGGCGGTACTTAAGGAGCGTTGTGGCCGCGACGAGGGTATCTCCCGCCTGCGTCAGGCCTTGGCCTGTTTTGACGAGGCGGCCATCTTTACCATCCATGGTTTTTGCCAGCGGGTGTTGACGGATGGCGCCTTTGAATCCGGCGCCATGTTCGAGACCGAACTGCTCGCCGACCAGAATGAATTGCTGCAGGCCCTGGCCGAGGATTTCTGGCGCCAGCACGTCTACCCGGCTCCGGGCGCCTGGACCGATTATCTGCAGACCCAGCTCAAGACCCCTGACCAGCTCCGCAAACTGCTGGGCCGTTATATGACCGGTGCGGAACTGGAGTTGCTCGTTGCCGACGAGCCCCTGCTGCCCGATGCGGATCGGTGCTTTCGGGAAATCATGGACGTCATGCGGCGGCTGTGGAGCGCGGAACAAGGAGTCATTTCAGCGCTGCTCCTGGAAAACAAGGCCTTGAGTGGCACCAAGTACAAAAAAAGCACCATCCCTGTCTGGCTAGGTCAGATGGAAGAGTGGTTGGCTGGGGAATCCACGCTGCTCTTCAACACCTTTTACAAGTTCACCACGGCCGCCCTGCGCGATGGAGTCAAGAAAGGTCAGACTGCTCCCGACCATCCCTTCTTTACCCTCTGCGACGAGGTGACGAGGCTAACCAATTACCATGCCCGTCGATTCTCCAGTTTCAAGAAGGAGTGCATCGACTTCGGCCGCAGCGAACTTGCCAGACGCAAACGTAAACAAAATCTCCTCTCCTATGACGACCTGCAGGCCCACCTGCACCTGGCGCTCCTGGGTGAAGGTGGCGCCATCCTGCGCCAGTCCATTCGCAGTCGCTATCCTGCCGCCCTCATAGACGAGTTCCAGGATACTGATACGGTGCAGTACACCATCTTCAGCACCCTTTATAACCACGAGCAGGCCACCCTGTTTCTGATCGGTGACCCGAAACAGGCGATCTACGGTTTCCGGGGCGCTGATGTTTTTGCCTATATGGCGGCGGTGCGCCAGGCCGGACGGAGGTATACCCTGGGCACCAACTGGCGATCCGAGCCTGGCCTGATTCAGGCGGTTAATGCCCTTTTTCAGTGCAACAGCAACCCCTTTATCTTTAGCGAAATTCCTTACTGGCCAGTGATACCCGCCCCTTTGTCACCGGAAAAACGGCCCATGCTGACCGTGGACAACGAGCAGGAGCCGTCCCTGCACTTCTGGTTCGTGCCAAAAGAGCAGGCGGTGGCAAGTCGATCCGGTGCGATCACCAAGGAGTGGGCCTTGCCTGCCATTGCCAGGGCAACCGCCAACGAGATAGTCCGGCTGCTCGCCCTGGGCGTTTCCGGTCGCGCCAAAATCGGCGAGCACGCGCTGGCTGTCGAGGATATCGCTATCCTGGTGCGCAGCCACTTCCAGGCCTCGGTCATGCAGAAGGCGCTGCAGGATCGTGGTGTGCCTTCGGTGGTGTCCTCTCAGGAAAGTCTGTTTCGTACCATGGAGGCGGAAGAGGTGGAACGGCTGCTGGCGGCGATTGCCAACCCGGGCAACGAATCCCTGCTTAAAGCTGCCCTGGTCGGCACCATCCTGGGCATGAGCGTCAACACCATGCTGGCGACAATTGACGACCATGATGCGTGGGATGGTCGACTTATACTCTGCCAGGACGATCACGATCTCTGGCATGGCCAGGGTTTTATCCGCATGTTTCGTCGTTTGCTGATCCGGGAGAACACCCCGGCGCGCATTTTGGCCCAGGTTGGTGGTGAGCGGCGGCTCACCAATATCCTGCATCTGGCGGAGATTCTGGAACAGGCGGAGTTGGAAGGCAAGCTTGGTCAGGCCGGCCTGCTGCAATGGTTGCGGGAACAGCGGGAAAATCCCGAGGAGCGTGATGAACGGCAACTGCGGCTGGAGTCTGATGAGAAAAGGGTGAAGATCGTCACCATCCACAAGAGCAAGGGGCTGGAGTATGGCGTGGTCTTCTGCCCCTTTGCCTGGGACGGCAGGCTGCGCAGTGGCGGCAAGTTGAGCGCGACAACGGAAAACACCCTGCGCGAGCTGGCAACAGAGCTGGCGCAGGGGGACGAGGCTCGCCGGCAGGCGGCTTTTGACCAGCTCACGGAGATAACCGCCACCCTGGAGCCGTTGCCCTTTCATGATCAAGGCGACGATCAGCGTTTGTCATTGGACCTTGGCTCCCAGGATTGGCTGGCCCACTATGAGCAGGCCAGGCTTGAGGAGCAGGCGGAAAACCTGCGCCTGCTCTATGTGGCCGTGACCCGCGCCCGGCATCGTTGCTACCTGGTCTGGGGGCGGTTCACCGATCTTGCCAGCTCGCCACTCGCCTATCTTTTTCATCCCCTGGACAATGAGGATGAGGCGCAGCCCCTGTTCATCCGGCTCAAAGCCAGGCAGGCGCACCTCACCACTCTGAACGATGACGGCCTGCGCCTGCCTTTGGCAAGTTTAATGGCCGCGTCTGGCACCACCATGCTCTGGCGGGACATGCCTCTCCCGGACGCTGGGCAGGCTGTGCCAGAGAGCGAAGCCGCCATGCAACTGGCAGCCCGGAACTTTACCGCCATGCTCCGGCGCGACTGGCAGGTGTCGAGTTTCTCCGCCCTGGCCGCTGGCGGATCCCAGCACCACGAACTGCCGGACCGCGACCAGCAGGACATGGCACCAACGACTGGGGCAACGCCGGCGACAGAGGACATCTTCACCTTTCCGCGCGGCGCGGCCCCTGGCACCCTGATCCACCGCCTCTTTGAACTCCTGGACTTCCAGGAAAAGGACGAGACCAAGATCGCTGACCTGGTGAGCAAGGTGCTGCGCCAGTACAATACCGACGAGCGCTGGACCGCCACCCTGGTCAACATGGTGCGCAATGTGCTGGCAACCCCCATGGCTTCAGCGGACGGGCCATTGCGACTTATAGAGGTCACCACCAGGCAACGCGTCAATGAAATGGAGTTCTATTATCCCCTGGCCCGGATTTCCCCTCAGGGTCTGGCCCGCCAGTTCCGCACGCCGTCAGGTTCCATGCCGGTATCCCCGCTATCTTTTGCCGAGGCTGCCGGCCGTTTGCAGTTTTCCCCGGTTCAGGGCTTTATGAAGGGCTATATCGACCTGATCTTTGAGCATCAGGGCCGCTTTTATCTGGCGGATTACAAATCCAACCACCTTGGTTTCACCAGCCATGATTACGGCCCGGAAGCGCTGACCGCGGTGATGAGCCGGGAACAATATTACCTGCAGTATCACCTCTATGGCGTGGCCCTGCACCGTTATCTGACAACCCGTCTGCCGGGCTACAGCTACGATCGCCACTTCGGTGGGGTGTACTATCTCTTTATCCGCGGCATGCACCCTGCTGCTGGTCCTGACGGCGGGGTATTCTTTGCTCGGCCGGCGGAATCGTCTATCCTCGGGCTTTCCGCCTATCTGGCCGGTAGTGACCAGGGGAGTGACTGATGGCCTGGTTCAATGATTTGCAGCAGATGGGTTCCTTCACCAGCCTTGATCTCCACTTTGCCAGACTTATGACCCGTCTGGCCGGCGGTGACCTGCCTGAGCTGGGATTGGCCGCTGCCCTGGTCAGTCGCTGGCGCGGACGCGGTCACAGTTGTCTGCCCCTGGCAACCGTGGCCGGTATGCTGGTGGACCAGGAAGACCAGTCCGTTCTCAAGGTGTTTTGCCCGGAACTTGACCAGTGGCGCCTCCTTCTTTCCCATTCCCCGGTGGTGGGTGCGCCTGGCGACTTCACCCCCCTGGTGCTGGACCGGGCCGATCGTCTCTACCTCTACCGTTATTGGGAGTATGAGCAGATTCTGGCAAACGCTATCAAGGAACGGTGGCAGACCTTGGCGCTTGCCCCTGACCAGCTTGCCAGGATCAAAGACACCACCCGCCGCCTTTTTGTCGTCAAGTATGGAGACATGGACTGGCAGCGGCTTGCGGCCCTGGTCTCGGTATTGAAACCTTTCACCGTCATCTCTGGTGGCCCTGGGACCGGCAAGACCTATACGGTGGCGAAGATTCTCACCATCCTGCTGGCGTGCGATCCCGGGCTGCGCATTGCCCTGGCCGCGCCTACCGGCAAGGCCGCCGCCCGTCTCCAGGAAGCCTTGCAACTTGAAAAGGCAAAACTTCATGATTTTCCTGCGGCAATGCAGGCCATACCGGATGAAAGCTTTACCATCCACCGGCTGCTGGGGGCGCGCCGGGGCTCATCATCTTTCCGCCACAACGCTGAAAACTTGCTGCCCTTTGACGTGGTCATCGTCGATGAGGCCTCCATGGTGGACCTGGCGCTCATGGCCAAGCTGGTCGTGGCCGTGCCCAGGCAGTCACGCCTCATCCTGCTGGGCGACCAGGACCAACTGGCCTCGGTGGAGGCGGGCGCCGTGCTGGGCGATATTTGCAGCACAGGCCAGGGAGAGGGCTTTTCCGGGGAGTTTGGCGGCTTGCTTGCGGAACTAAGCGGGGCGGCCGTGCCGCTTGCCGAGACCGGCAGTGCCATGGGCGACTGCATTGTCCAGTTGCGCCAAAGCCACCGTTTTGCCGAAGAAAGCGGCATCGGCCGGCTGGCCCGGGCGGTTAACAGTGGCGATGGGGAGTTGGCCCTGGCCACCCTCGGCGCCGGTACTTATGGCGACATCAGCCGTCAGCCCCTGCCAGAGGCGGGCCAGATGATCGAGGCTTTGCGCGACCTTGTGGTGGTGGGGTTCCGCGGTTATCTGGAGGCAGCGACCCCGGCCGCCGCCTTCGCCGCCTTCGCCCGCTTTCGCCTGCTCTGCGCTTTGCGACGTGGCCCCTTCGGGGTAGAGGGGCTGAATGCAACCGTGGAGTCGATCCTGGCCCAGGCCGGTTTTGTCCGTCCCGATTCTCTCTGGTATCGCGGCCGGCCGGTGATGGTCACCAGCAATGACTATACCCTGCAACTTTTTAACGGCGACGTGGGGCTTACCCTGGCGGACGATGAAGGGCGCGGTCCGTTGCGTGTCTATTTTCCCGACCCTGCCGGCGCAGGCATGCGCGGCTTCCTGCCGGGCCGACTGCCCGAGACCACGACCGTGTATGCCATGACAGTCCACAAGAGCCAGGGTTCCGAATTCGACACCGTTCTCATGATCCTGCCGAACTGCGATTCTCCGGTACTGACGCGGGAGTTGATCTATACTGGTATAACCCGGGCGCGGGATCGCCTCGAACTTTGGTTTAATGAAGATATCCTCAGGCAGGCGGTTGCCCGCAGAGCCAAGCGTAGCAGCGGCCTGCATGATCTCCTTGCTGTCAGCGAGGAATAGCCTGTCCACCAAGCTACAGTTGTCCTGTTTTGTCAGGGCACACGGAAGGACATTTTATTTTTTTGACAAGTGTGCTGCTGTGTCCGATATAATGATAAATGATTTATACATGCCCGGGGGGGCTTAACCATTTTGGAGGAGGACATTATGAACGTGCAGGAAGTAAGAGTATTGGCCAAGGAAATGGGTGTCACTCCAGGCAAGATGAAGAAGATGGAATTGATCCGTTCCATCCAGGCCAAGGAGGGTAACTTTCCTTGCTTTCAGACCGCCGCCAGCGACTGCGACCAGGTGGAGTGCCGCTGGCGCAAGGATTGCCTCATGACCCATTGATCTTGGTGGGCGCAAACTGCCTGAATATTTACACGGTCATTACCCGCGGCTTGAGCATCAACTAACATGCCTGGTTAACGCCTGGCCAGGTTTCCATGCTCCGCTAATCATGGTTTCGTTTTCATGGTTGCTGGAAGTGTCGGCATGTTGTGTCACGATGTGATACAAATATGTGTTGACTGTCGAAGGGAACTTCTTATAATAATTAAAAGAACATTGATGAACGGCAACGGGCCGGCTGCAATTTCCAGCTTGGCCGGGCAGACACGGGGACAAGAGATGAACATCAGAGTCAATGGCGAAACCCAGGTGCTGGCTGAGGGGAGTGTTACCGTGGCCCGACTGCTGGATATCCAGCAGGTTGAATCGCCGGACATGGTTTCGGTGCAGCGCAACGGCGATTTTGTTGAACGGGACAACTTTGGCTCCACCCTGCTGGCGGAGAACGACGAGATCGAATTTCTTTACTTCATGGGCGGCGGCGCCTGCGGCTGCCTGGGAGTCCGCTGCTAGCATGGAATTGTCTGATTCATATCTGGAGCGTTACAGCCGCCACATCCTGTTGCATGATGTTGGCGTTGAGGGCCAGGAAAAACTCTCCGCAGCCAAGGTTTTGATCCTTGGCGCTGGCGGTCTTGGCGCGCCGGTGGCATTATATCTCGCGGCGGCGGGCGTGGGCACCATCGGCATCCTGGATCACGATCTGGTGGAGCTTTCCAACCTGCAGCGCCAGGTCGTCCATTTCACCAGGGACATCGGCGCGCCCAAGGTGGATTCGGCCAGACAGAAGATGCTGGCCATCAACCCGGAGTTGATCGTCAAAACCTATCAGGACTATCTCTGTGCCGCCAATATCCGCGAGGTCATCGACGGCTATGATTTCGTGGTGGACGGGGTGGATAACTTCCCAACCAAGTTTTTAATCAACGACGCCTGCGTTATGGCTGGTATTCCTTTCTCGCATGGCGGCATCCTGCGTTTCGATGGCCAGACCATGACCGTGGTGCCGGGCAGATCGGCCTGTTATCGGTGCGTGTTCCGCACCCCGCCGCCATCTGACGCCGTACCCACCTGCTCCCAGGCTGGGGTGCTCGGGGCCATCGCCGGTATGTTGGGCACCATTCAGGCCACCGAGGTCTTGAAGTACATAACCGGGGTAGGGGATTTGCTCACCGATACCCTGCTCTCCTTTAACGCTAAGGCCATGACCTTTCGGCGCGTGGCCATCAAACGCCAACCTGCCTGCCCGGTCTGCGGCGAACGGCCAACCATCACCAAACTTGTCGATGCCGAGCAGTCGGTCTGCGATCTCAAAAGGTAGGGCGACATATCATGGCGCTACGTCTTACCAGGGAAATCATCGAGGTCATGCAGGCCCATGCCAGGCTGGAGGCGCCCATTGAGGTGTGTGGTTATCTGGCCGGCCGGGATGGTATGGTCCGCAAGCATTTTCCCATGACCAATATCGACCATGAGTCTGAACATTTTGCCATGGACCCCAAGGAGCAGTTCGCCGTGGTCCGCGCCGCTCGCGAGCTTGGTCTGCGGGTCTGCGCCATCTACCACAGCCATCCGGTGACACCGGCCCGGCCTTCCGAGGAAGACATCCGTCTGGCCTTTGACCCGGACATCAGCTATGTCATTGTTTCCCTGGCTGGCGACGAGGTCACGGTGAAATCATTCCGCATCCAGAAGGGCGAGGTGCAGCCGGAGCCCATAGAAATCGTTGCAAGAGAGCAGACATGAATACGCTCGTGGTCGTTGATGCCAGCAGGAATCTGCGCGGGGTAAGCTGCCCCATGAACTTGGTCTACACCAAGGTGGAGCTATCAAAATTGCGTTCCGGCCAGGTCTTGGAGGTTATTCTCGACAATGGCGCTCCCATCAATAATGTGCCTGGCTCGGTGCTGAAGGAAGGTCATACCATTATCAGCCAGGAGCAGCTTGCGGATTCCGCATGGACCGTAATGATTCGCAAGAAGTGAGGTGGTTTATTGACTTCTGTTTTGTCATGATGGTAAAATGTGTTATGAAATTGTAGGAATGCAGTAAGCAACCCTGAATTACCAAAAGGAGACACGTTATGGCAGAAGAGATGATTCGCAAGGATGTGGATGCCATCAAGACAGACCTTGCCCAACTCCGCAAAGACATCGCCAGTCTTACCAGCACGGTGAAGGAGGCCGCTTCGGTAAAAATGGAAGGCGCTACCGAGGGCATGCAGGAAAAGGCGCGTAATGTTTGGGAAGACCTTGAGAAGAAACTGGAAGAGGTACTCAAGCAGGGCAAGGAGCAGATGGGCAACATCGAGCAGCAGATCGGCGCCCATCCAAGCGGCAGCGTGCTCACCGCCTTTGGCCTGGGCTTTGTCATCGCCAAGTTGCTGGATGTTGGAGGTCGGCGCTGAACAGTCTCGTTGAATTGCTTATCGCCACGGCCAACCTGATGGAGGCCGAGGGCAGAACGCTACGCCGGGTGGTGCTGCTCACCGGGGTGCAACTGCTGGTTCTGGCCGGGGCGCTAGTTCTCGTCTTGGCCGGCCTTGGCCTCCTGCTCTGGTCCGCCTATCTGGGTTTGTCTGTCGCGCTGGGCCCGTCCGCCGCGGCCGTGGTGCTCGGCTTGCTACTCTTCATTCTGGCAGGAGTGCTGACATGGCTAACGCTCCGTCTGAGCCGCTGACCCTGCAGGAGGCCAAGATGCAGTTGCGGGCCGCGGGCCAGCGGCTCACCATCGCTGGTTTGCTGCGGAGCCATCCCTGGCCGTTACTTTCCGTGGCATTGTCCTTCGGCTTGCTGGCCGGTAGCCGGCGTCAATCCGGCGTGGCGGCACGGTTCATGCTGCAACAGTTTGCGCCGGTGGTCTTCAGCGCCCTGCTGGGTGGCGGAAAGACCACCTGATCCGCATCCGTGTTATTCATCAGTTTCATCAAACATCTGGCAGAAATAGTAAGGTGATCCCGGCGAGAAGAAACAGCGCCGGTTGGGATCATCGGTAGGTTTGTGTGCGTGTCCGTGCGGGAAGCGCTTCTCGTGTTCCGTCGCTGACACTATTCTGCAGTACTCTTCGGGGTGCTGTTGCATGTTAGCCGTCTTCGTGGGTGTTGCGCAGCCCGAGGTCAGGCTCATTGCCGTCAACATTAGCATCGCCGTTGTCAGGATCATGATCTTTTTCATGTCGTTCCTCC
>DYDL01000081.1 GCA_020717925.1 Desulfocapsa sp. | reverse complement strand
GGCAGCCTTCCGTCAGGAGGTGTGGCTCGCCTTGGTACTGGTGCCGGCGGCCCTGCTCTCGCCCCTGCCGCTCATGGGCCGCGCCTTCCTGGTGGCCGCCATGCTGGCGGTGCTGGCCATGGAACTGTTGAATTCGGCGGTGGAGGCGGTGGTGGACCTGGCCTCCCCCGGTTTCCATCCCCTGGCCAAAAAGGCCAAGGACGTGGGCAGTGCCGCAGTGTTCGTCAGCCTCGTCATCCTGGCGATAAGCTGGTTCTGCGCCCTGGCCGTCATATTTGCGGGAGCGTGAAGCGTCATGCGGCAGATTCTCATCGATGACCTGAGCCGCGAAGAGTGGGCGGTGGTGGACAATTTTTTGAAACGCAACGCCCGGCCCGGACCCATGGACGGCCTTTACTGGCTCCTCCTGCCCGAGAACCTCCTGGCCGGGAGCCAGCAGGAACATCCTGATTGCGGTCCCTTCTGTTTCGGCATTGAGCTGGGCGAGGCGTCGGTGGCCTTTGAACTGCTGGTACGCAGCCAGGCCAAGCTGCACTGTGATTGCATCGCCTACGCCACGCCGGCACAGCGCGCCTTCCTGTTGGCGTTTGTCGACCGCCTGGTGGCGGAGGAGATGATCAAGGCCTGAGGTGCCTGCAGGCTGATTTTCCCCGGCAATTTTTTTTGTTAGTCGCGACACTACTTCCCAAACCTGCCTGCCAGCCCGGATAGCGTCCTGTTCACGGCAATCTCATCATGGGGGATCAGCACATAGCGCCAGGGTTTGCCGCCGTGACTGGCCGCGTAGTCCGAGGCATGGGCGCACCAGGTTACGGCAGACGCCTTTTTAGCCAGCACCTCAGGATCATTCATCTTGTTACTGGCCTTGGGTTCCAGCATGTAAATCGTGTCGTCGGTTTCGGCCACAAAGTCGGGCTGATACTCTTGGTGATTTGTGCCCTGGCGGTAAAAAATTTGAAATTGCCCCTTGGCCGGCTTGAACCATTTCAAGGCGTCACGTTCAAGAATCACCGCCAGGATGCGCTCTCCCTCGGCGGCGAACTTTTGGGTGGGAAAGAGGCACCGGCTAAAGCCTCCGAACAGATACTTCGGCATGTTGCTTTTGTCGGCCGGGGAGATCCGATAATCAGCAGTGGGCTCGGCGACCAGGTGGGCATAGGCGCTTTGCCTGAGTTCTGTAAAGCCGCAGCTCACCTTGACTTCCAATTTCCCCCTGTCTTCCCAGAAATGTTCCTGCATCTGGGCGTGAATAAATCTGGCAATCTCGCGCTGGTGGCAACGCAGCACCTTGCCGACATCTTCCTCGGCAAGATAACTCTGAAAATGGTGCACCGTCTGGCCAGCCAGGTCATAGAGCAGATCGGCGTGCTCGTCATAGGCGATGTCGTTAAAGTCGATCAAGCCGCTGACTACATAGTCCTCCAGCCGTTCTTCCTCGATACCGCCTTTGCCCATAGCCAGCACTTCACGCTGGTCGGTGCGCAGATGCTGAATCCATAGTTCATCGGATACCGCTTGGAACTTCAACGCCTCAAGCTTGAGGGTGAACGGTGCAAAGCCTGACTTGACCTCGTCCTTCGGCACCACCAGGATGCGCGGGATATTGATGGTCTGTGCCACGATCAGGTCCGTGGTCGTGGCCACAACCTTGGCAATATCCGGTTTTTCAGCAAACCCCTCCAGGGCTCTTTGCGCCGGCTGTCGTTCTTCAACTGCCTTGACAATGGCGGCTTGAATCTCAGGGTTTTTGAGATGCGCAAGGGAAGGCAGGGTTTGCGGCTGGTTCTCATACTTCTTGATCACCTCCCAGGCCACTTTGGCAATTTCTTGCTCCTCGGGCTTGGTGAAATGCGGGGCTTCGTCGCCACCGGCCACCGTCGTGCTGCTGGTTACATTGGCCGGTTGCAGCCCGAGTTTGTTGGCCAGTAGTGACTGTGACACCACGGTCACGGTCTTCTGAGCCAGCTCCTCCCCATCAATTACCACCGCCTGCAAGCGGATGGCGGAATCGGGCCGGTTGGCCTCGTCGATAATCTCCTGGAACTTGTCGTGGGCCACGATATTAAGGCGGTCCACCGCAATATTGCCGGTGCGTTTGCCGTAAGGCAGCCGCAACCCCCGGCCGATGGACTGCTCGATCAGGGTGCGGGCGTTGGCGGCGCGGAGTGGCACGATGGTATAGAGATTGGTCACATCCCAGCCTTCCTTCAGCATGTTGACGTGGATAACGATCTCGGTTGGTTCCTCGGTATGCTCCACTTTGAGCAGCCGCTCGATCATTTCTTCCTCGTCCTTGCCGGTGCGACTGGAGTCCACCTGGATGACCTTGTCCCGGTAATGGCCGACGAAGAAGGGTTCGGACTGAATCAAGGCGAGTAACTGACCGGCATGGTTGGTGTCGCGGGCAATCACCAGCAGAAAGGGCTTGACGATGGCCTTGTCGGCTTCACGGGCATAGGTCTCCAGCTCCACCTTAACGCTTTCGTGCAGTCTAACCCCGTCCTCCAGCTTAAGGCGCTCAATCTCGTCCGGCGCCATGCCGGCCGGGTTGAAGTCCTTGCGGGTGACCACCGCCGGTTCCTTCACAAAGCCATCGGCCATGGCCCGGCTCAAGGCATAGTCGTAGATGATGTTCTTGAATTGCAGCGTCCCCTTGCTGGTTTCCACAAACGGCGTGGCGGTCAGCTCCAGGCCAAGGATAGGTTTGAGTTCATTGATCGCCCGCACCCCGGCGCTGGCCCGGTAACGGTGCGACTCATCCATCAGCAGTACCAGATCCGGCAGCCCGGCCAGGTAGTCGAAGTAACTCTCGCCGATATACTCAGACAGGCGTTTGATGCGGGGTGATTTGCCGCCGCGCACCTCAGAGTTGATCTTGGAGATATTGAAGATATTGATATGGACGCCGTCATGTCCTGCCATCCCCGGCAGCCGGCTTTGCCGTCGTGCCGCCTCTCGCACCCCGACGCCGCTTTCATAGGTGTCGCCGGTGACGACGGTTGGTGGTTCGGTGGCAAACTCCGCGATACCCTTGAACACATACTTCGGCGTGTTGGGGGTGAAGTCGGCGATGAGCTTGTTGTAGATGGTGAGATTAGGCGCCAGCACAAAGAAGTTGTTGATACCATGGGCCAGATGCAGATAGGAGACAAAGGCGCCCATCAGCCGCGTCTTGCCAACGCCAGTGGCCAGGGCGAAGCAGAGAGACGGGAAATCACGCTCGAAGTCAGTGACTGACGGGAATTCGCTACGGATCACCTCCAGGATGGCGGCAGTATCCGCCTCCTTACCGGGCGGGGCGATTTCGGTGATGCGATGGAGAATTTCCAACGACTGCCGCTGGGGCGACCGCAGAGAGAGGCGGCCGGAGATGGCGTTGACATGGCGGTTCATGGCTCCACCTCCTTTTTCCTTTGCTGTGGTTGCCCAAGACGTTGTTTGGCAAGAGTCAGCGCCTTATGAAGTTCCTTCTCCAGAATCTCGCGCGGTGGCAGCTCGGTGAGGTATTTGGCGATCCGGATACCGCTTTTTTCCAGCTCCAGAAGTTCCACGGTCTCATGTTTCTTGCCGGCGCAGAGGATGAGGCCGATGGGCGGCTCCTCTCCTACTTGCCGTTCGTATCTGTCAAGCCAGCGCAGGTAGAGTTCCATCTGGCCCTTGTCGGCTGGTTTAAATTGGCCGAGTTTGAGTTCAATGGCCACTAGCCGTTTGAGTCGGCGGTGGAAGAAAAGCAGGTCGAGGTAGTAATCGTCGTTATCCACTTGGATGCGCTTCTGGCGAGCGACGAAGGAAAATCCCACGCCCAGTTCGAGAAGAAACTGTTCCAGCTCACGTAGAATGGCATCTTCCAAATCCTTTTCCAGGTAACGATCGGTTAGCCCGAGAAAATCAAGGAAATAGGGATCGCGGAAGACCAGGTCTGGGGTAAGCAGGTCTTCGCGACGCAGGGCATCAAGTTCTAGACGTATCAGCTCGTCAGGCTTTTTCGACAAGGCCGTGCGCTCAAAGAGCATGGAATCGATTTTCTGTTGTAAAGTGCGTGTACTCCAGCCTTCCATGCGGCACATTTCGGCATAGAAATCGCGTTTCAGCGGATCATCGATATAGATAATTGCCTTGAAATGACTCCAGCTCAATTTTGCACACAGCGCCTGCAAAATTGAGCTATCGGGAAAAACTTCTACCAAGCGCACCATATAGGCGAGATTCCGTTCGCTCCAGCCGCGACCATAATCGTTGGTCAATTTCGCCGACAGTGTCGGCAAAATCTCTTTCCCGTATTCAGCGCGTTCGCCCTTTAATATCTCCCGCTGAATGCGCTGTCCTACCCGACAGTAGAGCATGGTTAGGGCTGTGTTGACCGTGGTAGCAACGTTGGAACGGGTCTCCTCGATCAGGCTGCGGAGGTCGTGAAGGAGCGTATCGGTAGTCTTTGCCGGCTTTTTTGCGGTCATGGTTTCCCCTCCTCGCCGAACAGGGAGAGCTGACCAGGTTCCGCCGGCTTCTGTGGCAAATTTTCCACCTTGAGGCTGTAGTCGTCATGGCTCCATTCGCAGCGGGAGAGGACCTGGCGGGGGATTTTCTTGACCGTGAGGTTGACGTAGTCGCCCCGGCCCCGGAAGGCGGTGCAGAGGACGAGGAGCGACCGCTCCGGCCCCACCTCGTCGGAGAGTTCCTGCAACTGCTCATGGGTAAGGCTGGCGGTGGTCACATAGATGAAGTCCTGCTCGGTGGAATGGCCGTGCTGCCAGTAGATGGCATCCGAAGGCGCGTAGGTGAAGCCCTCCAGCTTGCAGAGGGCCTCGGCCAGCATGGCGGCATTGTAGGTCTGGTTGATCACCCAGTTGCCCCACTTATCCTTTTCCAGCAGCGACGGGGCCAGGCGGTAGTAGCGGAAGCCGCCGCCGCCATGCCAGTTGACGGTCTTGCTGATGCCGCCCTGGTCTTCACAATTGATAACCTTTTTCAGGCGGGGGATAATGTGGGTGTGGCAGTGCTCGCCCAGCTCCACCATGATCCAGCGCCGGCCCATCTTGTGGGCTACGGCGCCGGTGGTGCCGGAACCAGCGAAGGAGTCGATGACTAGATCGCCGGGGTTGGTGGCGATTTCTAGGACGCGTTTCAGCAAACGTTCGGGTTTGGGGGTAGTGAAAGCATCATCGGCACCAAATAGCTGATTTATCTCCTTCTTTGCTTCTTGATTATGACCAACTTCGGAATTAGTCCACCAAGACCATGCGCTTATGCCGTTTGCCTCACTAAGATAGTTTTTGACCCGAGGTCGCGCCGTCCCATCTTTGCCAAACCACATACGGCCATCAGCGAGAAGACGCTTGAATTCTGGTTCCACGTTTGCCCAGCACCTTCCAGGCGGTGGTTCGTACTCTGTGCCAGCCGTCGTAATCAATTTGTACATCTGGTTTGGTCGCCACCCTTGAGCCGTAAAATCAGTTGAAGCCCAAGGGCCACGCAGATCATTGTCTGGGTTCTTGTAATTTTTCGTTTGCTCGTTTGATATTGGGAGCTTGTTAAATTTGATATTGCTGGCTGTTTGCCCATAAACAAGAACATGGTCGTGCGCGGCACCAAGTGCCAGTCTGGATTCCGGTGAAGTGCGTTTTTGCCAGAGGACATTTGCCACAAAATTCCGTCGCCCAAACACCTCATCGCACAAAATCTTCAAATAATGGCACTCGTTGTCGTCAATGGTGATCCACAACGAGCCGTCATCCGCCAACAGCCGCCGGAGGATCTCCAGCCGGTCGCGCATGAGCGACAACCAGATGGAATGCTCCACCCCGTCGTCGTAATGAGTGAATGCGGAGCCGGTGTTGTACGGCGGATCGATGAACACGCACTTCACCTTGCCGGAAAACTCCTGCTCCAATGCCTTCAAGGCCAGCAGGTTGTCGCCGAAGATCAGCCGGTTGTCGAAGATGTCACTTTCCGTGACCCTGTGCGCCGCATGGCAGGACAACTCCTGGTCCTCCAGCAAGATGCGCGGCTCCAGCCGTGGCCGCTCCTCCTTGCCGATCCAGGTCAGTTCGAGTTTTTGTTTTTTGGTCATAATGGACTTCTATTGCCTTGTTACGATTCTCTGCCAGAACCAGGTATATGGCGCATGCAACAGTGTTTTGATTTTATTAACGCTACTCTTGTGATTTGTTCTTTACTTACGTCATGTTACGTGTTGTGTCAGATCGTGAGAGTCGTTTAAATATCGTTTAATATCGTTTAATTTGTTGCTGTTTAAACGATCAGGTTAACGTCCACTTGCTTTTCGGGCCTTTTCCAATCCGCTTGAGGGTGTTGTCGTGAGCCCTCATCTCCGTTAGAAGATTCTTTACCTTATTCTGCTTCTTTTCCCTGGTGAGGTCAGCGGGCAGCATTTCGAAAAGTAACTCCTCAAGTTTGGCTCTGGGAGCCGGGCCTAACTCCCGCAGGTGCTGGAGGACAAACTCCTTGAGTTTCTTTTTTTCAAGGCCACGGCTTCGAGTATATGCGGCGCCGGTTCCCATGGCCTTGGCGATTTGGGGCCGAAACAAAATAGTGAGGTTTCCGCCCTTCGATCAGCGCTTCCCGGCGGAGTTTTACCGCCGCGTCGTCGGGGATTGCTTGTTTTTTCTGAATACGGTCGAGGAGAATCACCGTGTTCAGAGCGAGATCCTGTCGCTCAAGGAGCAGCTTAGTGTAATTCTCGTCGATCAGATGGCCAAAGATTTCCAGGACAACTTGATCCGGCGTGGATTTGGAATAATCCGGCAGTGGGAAATAGCGTTGGCGTTGTGCGAGGAGCATGGAATGGATGCCATGTCCGACCGTATCGATCATGTTGAGATTGACCATGGCCTGGGCCAGCCAAGGGTTGCGATAACGACGAGGGGTCCGTTCACCGGAGAAGTAGTCTTCTGGCCTGCCATCGTAAAAGTGGCCTGAACTTTCGAAGATCAGTCGATCTACCTTCTCGGTTACAGTGATCCGGGCGCTGGCGGCATAGTCTTGGTGAGCGATGCAGTTGTGGAGGGCTTCCAGGATGACGCGGGTTTCATATTTATTGACCTCGGCCGCCAGAAGATAATTATCCGGAAAAATCTTATACTTGATATTCCGAATACGATGCAATACGTCGGTCGTGGCCAACAGAAAAGGAGGGGCGAAGTGTTCATAGGCCTTCTCTTCGGCGTCCAGTTTCCAGGTGATTTGGGCGGGATGAGGAAGCAGAAAATGGCTGGATTCGCTTCTGCCAAGCAAGAATAGGGCTGTCCGGGTGATTCCTCCCCGGATGGTGATTTTGGCTTTATCCAAGAAGGTGAGATCGTCCCAACTGTCTATTTCCCCCACAAAAGAGGCGGTGCGATTTTTCTCCTTGAATTTTTCGCGGGCCTTGTCGAGCGCTTGCGCGTCGAGATCAGCGAGACTGGCATCGGCAACGATGCCGGCAGTCCAATCCTTCTGGTCAATAGACTCCGTTAGAATAGCCGCCAACCTCTCAGGGCGTAACTGAGTCAGACTATCGCCAAGACGCTGCCACGCCGTATCGTGCGCATACACTGGCAGTCGCGGTTTATGGCTTGGTACATGAAAAATCCAAACCTCCTTATTCGAATCAGTGGTCGTGACCGGTTCAACCTGAAATCCCTCCGAGTCGAGATTAGTACACTTGCAAAGGATGCGCTGGCGGATATTTTCAGGGGTGTAGTCATGAAAATTGCGAATGCCGACTATTTCAAACGTCTCATCCTTGACGCCAACGATGAGACAACCGCCCTGCATATTGGCCAGGGCAGACACATAGGAGATGATGTCCTCCCCTTTTTCGCCGGAGACGGCATGCTTGAGACTTTTAAATTCCTTCCACTCACAGGATTCATTCTCTTTGGGGCAGAGCCCCTGGATATAGCGGCAAAGTTCATTTTCTGTCATGTCGCCCCCCCATCAACCATCCTCGCCCGATACCGATTTTCAAATGAAGAAAAATCACCGAGATTTTTCAAGCCTATCATGAAGATGATTGGTTTTCTGTTGCCTGTCATACAGCGCACTCATGCTGTCTTTTTTCCACCCGAGGCACCGCATCCCAAGTCCGGCCGTTAAGCAAGCGGCCATTCTGCCTCTTGCCCCGTTTCTTTCCGTCAACACCCCAGCCGCCCCATTGTTTGAAGAAAAAGGCCACTCCTTGACCATCGCACAGTCGTTGAATATTCAACACCCAGTCGCGTTGCATCGGGCGGGCCTTGGGGCCGGATTCGCCGCCAACAATGACCCAATGCATGCCGGTCAGATCGACCTCTCCTAGATCTTCGAGCAAGGGTTCTACGGAGACGAAACGAACAGCGGCGGGAATGCTGCGCAGGGCCAGGAGCCGTGGAAGGCCGTGGGCACGATTCTCCACGGTTACTCCAAGCCAGGCGTTGGGCGGCGGTTGATTTTCGCGGAAGAATTCCGCCATCCGTTCCGCCCGTTTAGTCAGAATCTGGAAGGTGTGCTGAGGTGCTTGCCGGATAGCCTCCATTACTTGCAGGAGGTAACTGTCCGGAATATCCTCGTGAAACAAGTCACTCATGGAGTTAACAAAGTAGACAGTGGGGCGCTTGCGCTTGCCAGGCTCTACAAGCCGCGCTGGCACAAGCGTCAAACGAAAGCCGTCCTCATAACCTTTGACGCCCATAGCCTGCAAGCGTCTGGCCATCACCTCGGCATAGCAGTGAGCGCAGCCGGGAGATATTTTACTACAACCGACTGTCGGGTTCCAGGTCTGTTCAGTCCATTCAATGGAAGTCTTTGTACTCATGACATTACCTTTATGAGGCGTTCGCTTTTGCCATAGTGAACAAATTTCGTGCGTCGTTTTCCGGTTGCATCAAGGTTTTTCACTTTTCCTTCTTTTTCCAGATCACCAAAGGCTGCCTGGAAGTCACTCTCGAACCACCCGGTTTCTTCCAGCATGTCGGCCAATTCCTCGATGCCGAACCGGTGCGGGGAGGTTGTAAGTATGTTGAGCCAGTATGACTTGACCTTGTCAGGATCAGCATGCTTTTCCGCATGGATATGATCGGCGGACTGGAAGAGTTCAATTTGATGGCTCTGGGCTTCTCGTTTTTCTTGTTTCGCCTGCGCCCTGGTGCGGCGTTGCACTAGATCCAGTTTTTCGGAGGCCTCCATAAACACGATGATACCTGTCGGATGCCTGGTCAGATATACCAGATGGTACAAGGTGCGGTCGATGGTTGGTTTCAGAACAGGCACGGAAACGGCACGAGGCTTTTTTCTGCTGGCAGGCAAAATTTCCTTGAGGCGTTTGCGATAGAGAGTGAGTAAATATTCCTCCTTCTCCTCTGGGGTCAAGCCTTCGGTGTCAGGCACCTCACCGAAAATGGCCTGCATGTCTTCGCGGAAAAGCTCTTGATTGTGGGCGCGAAGGACGAAGTCGTACATGAAATTGATCAGAAATTCTGAATTGGAGCGCTTTAAGAATGGGGTGAGCGTAGGTATTTCGACAACATTCTTCCACCCCGTGGGATCAATGAAAAAGAAGGTGAAATCATCCGGGCCACACCATTTGAGGATCGATTCCCGCAGTTCAAAGAAATCACCAGGCAAAGTCTTGGTCGATATCTCCTGCTGGGGAACACTGGCCAGATAATCTTGCAGTTTTTGAAAGGAGTTCTTGTCTTTCTCAATGAACAGGGTATGGAACTTCACATCCCTTCCCATTTTCTTTAAGCCCTCACGGCAATTTTGAATAATCCTGAGGGCGATGCCGATAGAGGTGTCTTGAAGGTTGTCACTGCCTTCCTGCCATGGGCCGGAAAAACAATCCACATAGCGGATGTTGTTCTGGTGCCGCCCAATAATCATAAAGAGCCGCAGAAGGTAGGTTTCGAGAAGTTGGTGTTTTATAAAGGCCTGCTCGCGCCCATGGTAACTTTCAGGAACATGCATTTATCACCTCGACAAGGTTTTGAAACCAGGCAAAATCATACACCAGCCAACGCCCAGCGGATAGTAAAGAGCGGTAAGGATGTTTCCTTCTGTTGCAGCTTTCCTTCAATCTGGGCAATCAATTCCTCCCGCTGGCGGTCCACCTCGTCCTGGGCCTCAAAGAGTGAGCGCCGTTTCAGGTTGCGCTGGGATTCCAGGGCTTTGATCTGTTTCTGGCCGGCGAGCTTCTCCTCCAAAGTCAGGGCGGTGGCGGCGGCGCGGCGAGCTTCCTTGATCTCCCGCTCTAGGCCGACCTTCAGGTCGTCGGCCCAGCCGTCGAGCTTGTCGGCCTCGGCCTCGAAGAAGCGGGCGTTGCGCTGGGAAATATTGCGCTGGATAGCGGCTTGGCGTTCTTGGGTGGAAACTTTTAGTGGCGCGGTGGACAAACCGGGTTGCGTTTCTCCTATCACATTGCCGGGCAAGGACAGCAAACGCGCCGTTACTTCTTCCTCCAGCGACTGGCCGTTGTCGGTAGCGGCTGCGAAGATCAGATGGTCTTCCGCCTGGTCGAGGGATTCGATAGTGAAAAGCGAGAGGGTGAGCCAGCCCGATTTGCCGATGAGCGGCGCCAGTTGCGAGACCTTCCCTTCGTGCTGGCCGTAGTCGAAGTGAATCTCGGCCGGCGGCAGGTCGCGGCCTTTTGCCAGGGCCACCAGGGTTTCGGCAAGTGGATGGTTAAGGCGGTAGAGGTGCGCTTCGCCGGAGCGGCGCGGCAGTTCATACAGGCCCAGCGGAATGGCGGCGCTTTGCTCAGGGAAGGGCTGCACGTTCAGCCGGAACGAGGCGTCTCCCAGGAACTCGGCCTGCTCATACAATTCGTGCCGGGTAAGCTGCATGAGCAGCCGCTCGTATCGGTTGAGGTAAGCGCGGGATGCCTCGTCACGCACCTTGAGTTTCTCGCGCACCTCGTCATCAAAATGTTCTAGCAGCTTCTGCCGGGTGCGGGTCATGGATTCGTTGATCTCCAGGCTCAGTTCGAGCTGGAGTTGATCAAAGGCGGTCTGGATTTCCTCGGGCCTGCGGCAGCGCTGATAAATACTGGCGATGCGCTTCTCGAAATCCACGCCGGACTCGATAGCGCCCAGCACCTCGTCGCTGGCGCCGAACACGCCTTCAAAGAGTTGGAATTTTTCCGATAGCAACTCAAAGACCCTTTTGTCCGCGGCGTTCTTGCGGTTGAGGAAGTTGACCACCACCACGTCGTGTTTCTGGCCGTAGCGATGGCAGCGGCCGATGCGCTGCTCGATGCGCTGCGGGTTCCAGGGCAGGTCGTAGTTCACCACAAGAGAACAGAACTGTAGGTTGATGCCCTCGGCTCCAGCCTCGGTTGCAATCATGATCCGGCCTTGCTCGCGGAAGTAGTCCACCAATGCCGAGCGCATGTCAGCGGTGCGGGAATCGCTCACCCGGTCGGTGCTCTGGTGGCGTTCGAGCCACTGGCCATAGATCCGTTTGGAGAGGTCGTCGGTGTTGGAGCCGTTAAACAGCACGATGCCTTCGGCAAAGGGGCTGTCCGCCAGCAGACGCAACAGGTAACTCTGGGTGCGGCGCGATTCGGTGAAGATGATAGCCTTTTGTTCCGCGCCAATTTCTTGCGCCTTGGCAAAGGCGATGCCCAGAGCCTTGAGCAGGGCCTTGCCCTTGGCATTATGCTCGATGGAGACAGCCAACGCGGTGAAGGCTTCGAGATCGGCAATCTCCAGTTTCATGGCGGCGCGGTCCGCCTCGCTGAGCAACATGGCGGGTTCGTCGGCGGTCCACTCCTCGGCGGTTTCGTCGAGTGCTTCGTAGTCCTGATCCAGCTCGTCTTCGAGCGCTTCGGCCGGTTCTTGTTTGCCCAGCTTGGCCTTGAGCCGGTTCGATATGGTGGTCAGCGCCCCGGCGCTGGCAAAGGTGGACGAGGCCAACAGCTTGCGCAGTACCAGCGTCATCAGGGAGCGCTGGCTGGCGGGCAGGGCTTGCAGATTATCCCGGCGCAGGTAATCGGAAACCAGTTGGTAGAGCCGATCCTCGCTTTCTTCAGGGGTGAACTCCTCCACCAACGGGAGACGCTTGGTATAGGGAATATAGGCGTTGACCTGCCGCCGTAGCGTGCGATGACAGACGGGCGCAAGCCGGGCCTTAAACGTGTGGAATACCTGATCCTGACTCAGATTGGCGAACTGCTCGCGGAAGCTTTTCAGGTCTCCGAAGGTATGTTCGTCAATAAAGCTCACCAGGCCGAAGAGTTCGAGTAGTGAGTTCTGTAAGGGGGTTGCCGTGAGCAGCAGCTTGTCCTTGCCAGCCAGAGCGAGCTTGAGGGTGTTGGCGATGACGTTCGCCGGCTTGTAGACATTGCGCAGACGGTGCGCTTCATCGATCACCACCAGGTCCCAGGGCATGGCCTGAACATCGGCGGCCTTGCCCTTGGCAAACTGGTAGGAGCAAATGACGATCTCAGCCACCTCGAACGGCCGGAACCGGCCCTGCTTGATCGCGGCGTTGTACGACTTGGCTTCCAGTAGGCGGCACGGCAGGAAAAATTTCTCGGTTAGCTCCTGATACCACTGCTTGCGGAGATTAGAGGGGGTGATGACCAGGATGCGGCGCTTGCGTTCCGCCCACTTCTGCGAAAGGACAAGACCGGCTTCGATGGTTTTGCCAAGGCCTACTTCATCGGCCAACAGCGCACCCTTTGACAGCGGTGACTTGAAGGCGAACAGCGCGGCATCGACCTGATGCGGGTTCAGGTCAACCTGGGCGCTGGCTACCACGCCGGCGAGCTTTTCGGCACTGTCGGGCGGACAGCGTTTGGTCAGTTCGTGAGCGAAGTATTTGGCGTGGTAGTCGGTCAGGCTCATACGTCAGCAGGCCCCCCTTTGCGCCAGGGATTATATCAGCCATCATGGGATGGCCACAACATTTTCAGACAGGCGTGCAGGCCGGCAATATTGCTGACCGGATTCCCGGAAAAGCGGGCACGGAAATCCACAGCCAGATGGATCGGCAGTCTCACTTCAGGCGGGGCGACCGTGAAGGAACAAAAAAGCCCCGGTCCGCATGAAGCGGCCGGGGCTTTTGTCGCCGTGCGGCGTGGGGTTACCACCAGCAGATAGTCTGGTCGGCGGCAAAGACCTGGTCCACCAGCTTG
>DYDL01000002.1 GCA_020717925.1 Desulfocapsa sp. | reverse complement strand
TGATGCGTCATGTCTATTTGGGGTGAGAAACCGCGGGTGCCGTAAATGGCCTTCGGAGAATCAAACCCTATGCCGAAGAAACGATCTTGTTTCTTTTCTTTCTTTGTCTTGACCTGCGCTAGCAATGCTCCCATTTCTTCATCTCTCAAGCACAAAATGAGGGAACGCCAGAAAGATTGCTTTGAATGGATTGACTTGTCGATCGCATAAGCAGGATACAAACCAAATAGTACATAGATGTCAGCTTGATTGGGCTTGTAGCGATTGATGAAATTATTGAACCACAGCTGATACTTCAATGCTCCTTTTGCAAGGGATCGTTGATTTTCGTTGATGTAGGACCGTGAACTCTTGACCTGAAATCGTAAGCACGTATTGTCATAAGAATAGTGCATGAGGAAATCGACGTTTTTCTCTTGCCGACTGGCTGGGACATAGATCGAAAAACCATCCCGTTTGCCAAAGTGCTGACTGAACTCATTGACAACGGCATACTCGGAATATGGAAGCGTGAATACTGGTTCCATGTGTTTCCTTTCTTCGATCTCTAACGCTTAGCGTTTTATCGATCGTTCCGCTTGCGGGATGATCGATAAAATGTTGTTGAACTGAGCCGATTTGCGGCCCCGGCCTAAGGGAGATATAATCCGGGAGCTTTCTGTTAGCAAGGCAAATGATTGTTGGGAGGGATTTGTCAAGACAGGCCCTCAGGAATGGACGTTTCATGAAGTTCCTCGGTAAAGATGTTACCTTTGAATCTGGACTATTCCCTTGCTTTGAAAAGTGATGCTGCTTCCAAAGTATTGAGACTAAAAAGCGAAAACGGTCATGCTTCAGTGAGTTAAATTTTCCCTCCGGAATGGCATCTGCAAAATTCAGCGCTTGACCAAAGCATATATTGTATGCATACTAGTACATATTAAATATGCATACGGGAGAATGTTTATGAGAACTACGCTGAATATCGAAGATACCCTGCTGGAAAAGGCTGCGAAGTTGACCGGCGTAACGGAAAAGACATCCCTGGTCCGGCTTGGGTTACAAGCGCTGATTGCCAAGGAAAGCGCGAAGCGTCTGGCCGGGTTGGGAGGGTCTGAAAAGAATTTGCAGATGATCCCGCGCCGAAGAACAGCGGGCAGGTAACATGATTCTGGTTGATACGTCGGTCTGGGTGGAACATTTACGCTCCGGGACTATCGGGCTTGATGCCCTATTAAATGACGGCCAGGTAGCCTGTCACCCATTTATTATCGGTGAACTTGCCTGCGGCAATCTCAAAAACAGAAAACAGATCCTCTCTCTCCTGCAAGACCTGCCAATCGCATCCTGCGCCAACGATGATGAGGTAATACCATTCATTGACGATCACCGGCTGATGGGAAAAGGGCTGGGGTATATCGACATCCATCTGCTCATTTCGGCCCTGCTGACCCGGATACCCCTGTGGACCCTGGATAAGCGCTTGCAGGCAACGGCGCTGACCCTGCTGCCGACGCAGTGACGTTTGTCAGGCTGAAGGGCAAGGTCATGAGACGGATTTACAACAAGCAATATTGCGACTATATTGAAGGCCTGTGCAATAACGTTGCGACTTTTTTGCAGAAAAGTTTCGCAACGGCATCAGAGTTACCGATGCCGCCGATTGGCTTGCCGGCCTGTCGGCCTGAGGCGATTGCATATAAACGCTTACCCTGTGGCCGTGACAAGAAGCTGAAGGCAAGCTGCTTAACCACCTGACCTGTGATTCAAACCACCAGATCAACCTCCTGCACTATGCCGGCCCCACCCTGTTCGCCAACAAAGATGGAACTCTCCCGGATAGCACCCTGCTGGGTGCCGCTGGCATCGGTCAGGCTAAAGGGCGAGGCGACGGGTTGCAGCAGGATGGCGCCCACCCCGCGGGCGCTCAGAGTCTCAAGGTGATCACCGCCCGCCGTGTCCTTGGTCCAGACCTTGAGGGCCTGCCACTGCTGGTCACCCTCGTCGAGCCAGCCGTTGTTGTCGCTGTCCAGGCGGGCCAGCTCGGCAAAGCCGTTGCCCGTGGTTGGGCCGAAGAGCTCCTGACCGTTGTTCACCTGGTTGTCGCCATTTTTGTCTAATACCAGAAAGCCGCTGCCAGCGCCGAGTTGCGCGATCCGCTCCTTGCCGCCGTCACTGTTCAGGTCAAAGGCAAAGGTGAGGTCGGTGAGCTGGGCCGCGGTACCGTTGAAGTTGATCACCAGGGGATCGACCAGCTTGGCGTCTCCGGCCCGGATGCGGGTGGTCTCGGTCTGAGTGCTGGAGCGATCCATGGCGAGGTTGACGCTGAAGTCGATCTTTTGGCCGTCCGTTGTGACCAGGGTGCCGCTGGCGGTAACGGTGGTGGACTCCTGTTCCGTATGTCGGGCGGTGGCGTCATAGGACAGCCCCCAGCCCACCTTGGCCGGGCCGTCGGCTGTCCCGGCCAGACCACCTGATGAAGGTGTTGGCAAAGGGCCGGAATCGTGCAGTTGCAGAGCGCTGCCCGAGATCTTGTGGCCGGTGAGAAACTCCAGGATACGCTGCATGGCCTGCAAACGCGGGTCCAGGCCAACCTCAGGGTCACCAGCCGCTGGTGGTGCGGCAGCCGATGTCAAGGTGACGCGATCCCGGGCCACCGGTGTCGCTACAGGCGGGTCATCAACCCACATGCGCAACGACTCCTGGCTTTCATCACTTTTCTGTAAAAAATGGCTGGCGCTTAGTTGGGCCTGGGCCTGCTGGATCTTCATGGTTCCCTCCGTGCGCAAATGTCCTTATGTAGCTTTTCGGACAATTCGCCGGCAGGGTGAAGAAAAATCAAGCACCAACCATCACAACGCCAGCCGGATCGGCAGAATAACCGTGGTAATCTCCTCGCACTGCAAGCGCCGCTGGATGGCAAAGGCGGTCTCGTTGTGCATGATGCGGTGATAAAATTTTTCCAGGCAAAAGGTGAGCTGGCCGGTAAAAACCGTGGAGCGGGGGAATTCCTGGCTGATCTCCTTGCATAGTCCGCTGGCGCCCTCCACCACGTCCGTGGCCACCACCAACCGACAATCAGCGGCAAAGCCAAGCCGTTGGGCCAGTTTTATATACTTCTTCAAGGCATCGCGAGTCGAATTCTCCAGCGCCTCGATTTCGCTTGCCCCCTTGAACGAGCCGGAATCAATAACCGCCACTGAGACAAAGATGATGTTCTTGTAAGTGTCGGGGAAGTTCTTGATAATCGAAAACAGGGCGGAGATGCCGAAACCGCTGTAGGCCGAGACCAACTGGATGGCGGTCGGATCTTCCGGCCGGGGCATGGCGGTGTTGGCCGGACCGGGAACCGGCATGGCGAGCCGCGACTCGTCCATGGCCATCATCGCCTGGCGTACCTTGAGGTAATGGGTGCGGATCATATAGCAGCAGACGATGACCACCGAGGTGATCAGGAAGGTGACCCAGCCGCCTTCAAGGAATTTTTCATAGGTGGTTACCACCAGGATGGCGGCGCAGAGAACAAAGGCCACCAGGTGGATGGGCAGGTGTCGTTTCCATTGCGGGTCTTCGTGGCGGCGCTTGATATAAAAGCGGGTCATGCCGAGTTGGGAGAGGGAAAAGGTGATAAATACATTGATGGAGTACATGACCACCAGGGCCGAGACCGAGCCGTGCGTATAGAGCAACAGGGCGATAGCGGCACCACCCATCAGCATGATGCCGTTATGCATGGTGAGGCGTTCGGAGAGGGCGGCGAAACGGTGCGGAATCCAGGAGTCAACCGCCATGTTGGCCATGACCCGAGGTCCGTCCACGAAGCCGGCCTGGGCCGCGACCAGGAGCAGGGCGCCCTCGGAGAAGATGGTGATAAAGGCGATGGCCCGTCCCATTGGCCAATCGGCGAACAGGGCATCGGCGAGCACGGCGTTTAAGGTCTTGCCGGCCACCGGGGCGATCTTGAGCAGGGCGTAACAGACGAACAGCACCCCGGCGGTAAAGGCGAGCGAGGTGGCCATGTACAGCATGGTGCGCTTACCGGTTTTCACCCGGGGTTCGCGCATGATCTGGATACCGTTCGACACCGCCTCGATCCCGGTATAGGTGCCACCGCCCAGCGAGTAGGCCCGAAAAAAGATCAGGAGAATCCCGAACAGGCCGATACTGGAAAGATCCTGATTCAGCCCGGCTTGAAAGTCCCGGGCCAGCGGCACGAACTGATCGGTGTGGGTGAAGACCCCGTCCAGCAGCAGCAGGAGGTGGCTGGCCACGAAGACCATGAAAATCGGAGCCATCACCGCGATCGATTCCTTGACCCCGCGGATGTTCAGCACAATGAGCAGCAAAATCAAAAGGCAGGCCATCGGCACCTTCAGGTGATGGTAAGCCATGGGCAGATAGCTGAACAGGGCATCGGTGCACGAGGCGACCGAGATGGTGATGGTGAGGATGTAATCGACCAGCAGGGCGCTGCCCGAGACCACGCCCGCCTTGGCGCCCAGCATGTGGGTGGAAACGATGTAACCGCCGCCGCCGTGCGGAAAGTGTTCAATGATGCGGGAATAGCCGGCCGAGATGATGAAGACGGTAAGGGCCGTGGCCAGGCCCAGCAAAATGGCCAGGTAGGTGTGGCTGCCCAGGGCGCGAAAGGCCTCCTCCGGACCATAGGCCGACGAGGAAAGCCCGTCGGCGCCCAGGCCGACCCAGGCAAGCACCGGGATCAGCGACATCTTGTGAAACAACTGCGGATCTTTGATGTACTTGGGGGCGCCGAAAAGAAGCTGGCGAATTCTGGGGACCACCCCAGGGCGTACCACGGGTTGATCAGGCTGCATATAGACCCTCCGCAATGAACGTGCGTTTCATTCAAGGGCATGGCGCAAAAAAGCCGCTGGCGCATCATAGCCAGCGGCCGGTTGGCAGCTCTGACCATTGCCCTTCCAAATGCCTACGGGGTTAGCTGACGGGCTCGGGCTTGAAAGTGCCCTATCCTCGATGAGGAATACGCCCCGGATACTTGGGTCCCCCGCATCCGTTTATAAACGGATCTCGGCTACAATTTGAACGCGATGATAGCGCGGTTGCACGTTTTGTCAAGAAATTCAACGCGCCCGCTGTGCGCCACCTTTCTGCCCCTTGCAAAGGAGAAGGGCCATGAAATCCATTACCATCCACGGGCTTGATGATCCGCTCACCCCACGGTGATGGTGCCGGCGGGACCGGCCGTGACTTCGCCCACCACGGCCACGGCCAGGGGGTAGGAACACTGGGCCAGGCGGGCGACGATCTGGTCGATGGCCGCCTGGGGAGCGGAGATCAGCAGGCCGCCGGAGGTCTGGGGGTCGTAGAGGATCATCTCCAAGGGGTCGAGGGCAACAAGGGTGCTGGTCACCCACTTTTGGTAAAAGTCTCGGTTCTTGTAAGCACCGGCCGGGATAATGCCCATGGCGGCCAGGTCCGCGACGCCGGGCAGCAGGGGGACACCCCTTGCGTCCAGCCGCACCGCCACGCCCGAGGCGGCCGCCACCTCGTGCAGGTGGCCGATGAGGCCGTAGCCGGTAATGTCGGTGGCGCCGTGCACGGTGACCTTGGCCATGGCCTCGCCCGCAGCCCGGTTCAGAGTGGCCATGACCGTGGTGATGAGCGCCTCGGTGCCAGCCTCGACCAGGCCGCCCTTCAAGGCGGTGGCGAGGATGCCGGTGCCAATGGGCTTGGTGAGCAACAGCCGGTCGCCGACGCGGGCGCCACCGTTCAATACCACCTTGTCCGGGTGGACGATGCCGGTGACCGACAGGCCGTACTTGAGTTCCTTGTCCTCAATGGAGTGGCCGCCCACCAGGATGGCGCCCGCCTCGTTAATCTTGTCCTGGCCGCCGCGCAGCATCTCGGTTAGCACCGAGCGCTCCATATCCTTAACCGGAAAGGCCACCAGGTTCATGACCAAAAGCGGCTTGCCGCCCATGGCGTAGACATCGGACAGGGCGTTGGCCGCCACGATCTGGCCAAAGGCATAGGGGTCGTCAACGATAGGGGTGAAGAAGTCCACCGTCTGGATCAGGGCGATGTCGTCGGTGAGACGGTAGACCCCGGCGTCATCGCAGGTATTGGCGCCAACAATGAGGTTCGGGTCGGTGATCCGCGTCAGGCAGCTCAAAATATGGTCCAGGACCCCTGGACCGAGTTTGGCTGCTCAGCCGGCGGCTTCGACAGTGCTGGTCAAGGCCGGCCTGTTCTTGGTGATTTTTTCCATGAAGCCTTAAAATAGCTACTCAGGTTGTTTAGACTGTAGTCTGTTAGCTTGAGGGCCAAAGTTACACCATGATAAACTTTGTGCGTTATCTTCTCCACCTAAACACCTTCAGACTATCCACCTGTGTCGTTACCCTCAGTTGAGGAAATCAACCTCTTCCTTCTGGCCGCGGGTAAGCAGATCCTGCACCGCCTGTTGCACCGGTTTGTCCTCGTAGAGCACCGCATGGACCTGCTCCAGGATGGGCATGTCCACTCCCATCTTCCGGGCCAGGTTCCAGGCGCTCTGGGTGGTTTTGACGCCCTCGGCCACCATGTGCATCTCATGCAGTATCTGGGTGATGCTCTTGCCCTGGCCGAGCTGCAACCCTACCTGGCGGTTGCGGGACAGGTCGCCGGTGCAGGTGAGGACGAGGTCGCCCAGGCCGCCCAGGCCGGAAAAGGTGAGCGGGTTGGCGCCCAAACGCACGCCCAGCCGGGTGATCTCGGCCAGGCCCCGGGTGATGAGGGCGGCCCGGGTGTTGGTGCCGTAGCCCAGGCCGTCGCAGATGCCGGCACCAATGGCCACGATATTCTTCAGCGCGCCGCCCAGCTCCAGGCCGAGGACATCGGCCGAGGCATAGACCCGGAAGCGCTCGGTGAAAAAAAGTTCCTGAAAACTGCGGGCCGCCTCCATGTTGCTGGCGGCCACAGTAACCGCGGTCGGGAGTCCCTGGGCTACCTCGCGGGCAAAACTCGGCCCGGCCAGCACACCCAGGCGGATGGCGTTGCTCCAGGCCGGGTCGCCGACCGCGGCCAGCTCCTCGGCCATGACCTGTGACATGGTAAGCAGGGTAGTGGTCTCGATGCCCTTGGCCGCGGAGATGACGTGGGCGCCGTTGACTAGCAGCGGCAGCAGTTGTTCAAAGACAACGCGAAAACCGTGCGAGGGTACGGCCATGACCACATAGGGCCGACCGGCCACGGCCGCGGCCAGGTCAGCGGTGACGACGATGCCCTGGCCCAAGGGAAAGCCGGGCAGATAGGCGCGGTTCTCGCCCTCTTCGATCATGGCCTGGGCCTGGCGGGCTCGGTGCGCCCAGAGGGTTACGCCGTGGCCCTTGCCGGCCAGCAGCAAGGCCAGGGCCGTTCCCCAACTGCCGGCGCCGATGACTGCAACCTGCTCGGGGGCCATGGTTTTCGCCTATTCTTCGACCGGCTGGTCGGATTGGTCGGACGCGTCTGCCAGGTCCGACAGGTCCGCCCCGTCGGACAGCTCTTCCTCGCCTTCAGGCTCAGCCACCCGGTCGACGCCCACTACCTTTTCACCCTCGCCCAGGTTGAACAGTTTCACGCCCTGGGTATTGCGGCCGATGACCCGCACGTCAACCATGCGGGTGCGGATGATCTTGCCGCCATCGGTGATCATCATGATCTCGTCCTCGTCCACCACCTGCAGCACGGCTACGACCCGGCCGTTGCGCTCGCTGGCCTTGATGGCGATGACCCCCTTGCCGCCGCGCCGGATGAGCCGGTATTCCTCCACCGGGGTGCGCTTGCCAAAACCGTTTTCCGTGACCATGAGGATGGAGGCGTCGTCATAGAGCACCACCACTCCCACTATTACATCGCCCTCGGCCAGGTTCATGCCGCGCACGCCGGTGGCGGTGCGTCCCATGGTGCGGACATCCTGCTCGTTGAAGCGGATCGACATGCCGTTACGGGTGACCAGCAGCACCTCGTTGTCGCCGGTGGTGAGCGCCGCGCCCAGAATTTCGTCGTCCTCGCGGATGTTCAAGGCGATCTTGCCGCGGCGCACCGGCCGCCGGAACTCCTGCAGATCGGTCTTCTTGACCACGCCGCGCTTGGTGACCATGAGGATATTGGCCTGCTGGCCCGCCACCACGTCAAAGCTGCGCACCGCCAGGATGGCGGCCACCTTCTCGCCCTCGGCCAACTCCAGGAGATTGACCAGGGCCTTGCCCCGCGCCGTGCGGCTCGCCTGCGGAATTTCGTAGCACTTGCGCCAGAACACCTTGCCGTGATTGGTGAAGAAGAGGAAGGTGTCGTGGGTGGAGGCTAGATAGAGGCTGGTAACGATATCCTCTTCCGTGGTGGTGGCGCCGCGGATGCCCTTGCCGCCCCGGTGCTGGGCGCGATAGAGGCCCACCGGGTTGCGCTTGATGTAGCCGTCTCGGGTGACGGTCACCGCCATCTCCTCCGGGGTGATCATGTCCTCGGGCAGGATCTCGTCGGGCGCCTCCATGATCTCGGTGCGGCGCTCGTCGCCATACTGTTCCTTGATCTCCACGAACTCGTCGCGGATGATCTGCATCACCCTGCTCTCGTCGCCCAATACCTGTTGATACCAGGCGATCTTCTCCATGATCTCGGTATACTCCTGGATGATCTTGTCGCGCTCCAGGCCGGTCAAACGCTGTAACCGCATGTCGAGAATGGCCTGGGCCTGGATCTCGGAGAGGGCGAAGCGGACCATCAGCCCCTCCTTGGCCTCCTGCCCGGTCTTGGCCGCCCGGATCAAGGCCACCACCTCGTCGAGGTTGGTGATGGCGATCTTGAGCCCCTCCAAGAGGTGGGCCTTTTCCAGGGCCTTCTTGAGCTCAAAGGCGGTGCGGCGGTAAACAATGGTCTTGCGGTGGGCCACGAAGTGTTCGAGGATCTGCTTAAGGTTCAAGACCTCGGGCCGGTTGTTGACAATGGAGAGCATGATGATGCCGAAGCTGCGTTGCAGCGGCGTCAGCTTGTAGAGCTGATTCAGCACCGCCTCGGCCATGGCCTCGCGCTTGAGTTCCATGACGATACGCATGCCGTGGCGATCCGACTCGTCGCGGATCTCGGAGATGGACTCCACCCGCTTTTCCTTCATCAGCAGGGCGATCTTCTCGATGAGGGATGCCTTGTTCTGCTGGTAGGGGATCTCGGTGACGATGATCGACTCGCGGCCGGTTTTGCTGGTCTCCACGTGGGTCTTGGAGCGGATGAGCACCGAACCCCGGCCGGTTTCATAGGCCTCGCGGATGCCGGCCCTGCCCATGATGGCGGCGCCGGTAGGGAAGTCCGGGCCGGTGATGTAACCCATGAGCTGGTTCACCGTGAGGTTGGGGTCATCCACCATGGCGATGAGACCGTCCATGACCTCGGTAAGGTTCTGGGGCGGGATGTTGGTGGCCATGCCCACGGCGATACCGGCCGAGCCGTTGATCAAAAGATTCGGGATGCGGGCCGGGAAGACCACCGGCTCGGTCATCGAGTTGTCGTAGGTCGGGACAAAGTCAACCGTTTCCTTGTCCAGGTCGGTGATCAGTTCCTGGTCGAGCTTGGTCATGCGCGCCTCGGTGTAGCGCATGGCCGCCGGCGAGTCGCCGTCCACCGAGCCAAAGTTGCCCTGGCCGTTGACCAGGGGGTAGCGCAGGGAAAAATCCTGGGCCATGCGCACCAGGGTGTCGTAGGCCGCCGTATCGCCGTGCGGGTGGTACTTACCGATCACGTCGCCGACGATGCGGGCGCACTTCAGATAAGGCCGGTTGTAGTAGTTGTTGAGCTCGCGCATGGCGAAGAGAACGCGGCGGTGCACCGGTTTCAGGCCGTCACGCACGTCGGGCAGGGCCCGGCCGATGATGACGCTCATGGCGTAGTCGAGGTAGGATTTCCGCAGTTCCCGCTCAAGAAAGACGGTCTGCTGGGGTCTGGGGGTTTCCGCGGTGGGTGTGTTATCTTGTTCCATTGCCATCCTGTGTCGCTAATTTCTTATAGGGCAGGGGTCGTTTTGACCCTCTGCCCCGTACTAAATATCGAGTTCCGAGACTTCCAGGGCATGATTCTGGATGAAGTCCCGGCGGGGCTCCACCTTGTCGCCCATGAGGGTGGTGAAGATGTCGTCGGCCTGTTCGGTGTTCTCGATCTGCACCTGCAACAGGGTACGACGCTCCGGATTCATGGTGGTGTCCCAGAGCTGTTCCGGGTTCATCTCGCCCAGACCCTTGTAGCGTTGGAGGTTGTAGCCCTTGAAGGTCTCGGCCCGCACCTGAAGCAAGAGCTCGCGCCAGTCAGCGGCCGGGATCTCGCGCTCCTGATTGGTGATGACAAAGCTTTTGTCGAGAAAGGGCTTAACCTCGGGGTACTGTTTCAGGGCAGTGCGGTATTCCGGTAAAAGCGGGATCTGCGGCCCCACGGTGATGACCATGTGGGCCTTGTCCTTTATGGCCGCGCTGAACTCATAGCACGACGGCTTCCAGGCGCAGGGGCGGATATTGCCGAGCAACAACTGGTTCTCGGAGAGCTGGTCGCGCAACTGATTGACCAACCGCTGGTCGCCAAACTGGTCGGCGGAATGAATGTCGTTGGCCAGGAGGAAATGAATCATGTCCGGCCACAGGTTGACCCGTTCCAGGTAGGCGACCACCCGCTGGTGGGCTCCCAGCCTTCGCAGGGCCTCGACCAGCGCAGCGCCCTTCAGGGGCTCGTCCTGGCCCGCCACTTTTACGGAGAGCAGGTCGCTGGCCTGGTGGAAAAGATACTGGTTCAGCTCCTCCTCGTTCAAAAAATACTGCTCCTTCTTGCCCTTGCCCAGCCGGTAGAGAGGCGGCTGGCCGACGTAGACATAGCCGCCCTCGATCAGGGGCTGCATCTGGCGGTAGAAGAAGGTGAGCAGCAGGGTGCGGATATGGGCGCCGTCAACGTCGGCATCGGTCATGATGATGATCTTGTGGTAGCGGAGGTTGTCGGGGTTGAAGTCCTCCTTGCCGATGCCGGTGCCCAGGGCGGCGATGACGTTTCTGATCTCCTCGGAGGAGAGGATCTTGTCGAATCTCGCCTTTTCCACGTTCATGATCTTGCCGCGCAGGGGCAGCACCGCTTGGAAGCCGCGGTCTCGGCCCTGTTTGGCCGAGCCTCCGGCCGAATCGCCCTCGACGATGAAAATCTCGCGCTGGGCCGGCACCTTGGACTGGCACTCGGCGAGTTTGCCGGCCATGAGGATATCGAGGCCAGAGCCCTTCTTGCGGGAGAGGTCGCGCGCCTTGCGGGCCGCCTCGCGGGCCCGAGCCGCCTCCACCACCTTGAAGAGGATCTTCTTGGCCTCGGCCGGGTGCTGTTCCAGGTAGATGCCGAGCTTCTCGTTGCACACGCTTTCGACAATGGACTTGACCTCGGAGTTGCCAAGCTTGGTCTTGGTCTGCCCTTCAAACTGGGGGTTGGGCACCCGCACCGAGACCACGCAGGTTAGCCCCTCGCGCATGTCGTCGCCGCCCATCTTCTCCTTCATAGCCTTGGGCACGATGTCGTCGCTGGCGTAGCGGTTGATACACTTGGTGAGCGCCGCCCGGAATCCGGCCACATGAGTGCCGCCCTCGCGGGTGTTGATGTTGTTGACAAAGGAGAAGAGGCGCTCGGAGTAGCCGTTGAAGTACTGGAAGGCTACCTCCACCTGCACCTGATCCTTTTCGCCGGCCAGCATGACCGGCTCCAGGTGGACCGGGGTGCGGTTGCGGTTCAGGTACTCAACGTACGACTCCAGGCCGCCCTTGTAGTGGAAATCGTCGGCCGCGCCGGTGTGCTCATCGTGCAGCAGGATCTTGACGTTGCGGTTCAGGTAGGCCAGTTCCCGGAGGCGGTTCTGGATGATCTCGTACTTGAACTCAGTGGTCTCGGTGAAGATCTCCGGATCGGCCATGAAGGTGATCTTGGTGCCGGTCTGATCACTCTTTCCGACCACCTTGGTATCGCCATCCCTCACCCCGCGGGTATAGGACTGGGTGGTGATCACCCCTTCTCGTTTAACCTCGGCCACGGCCCAGATGCTCAACGCATTCACCACCGAGACGCCCACGCCGTGCAGGCCGCCGGAGACCTTGTAGGTCGAGTGGTCGAACTTACCACCGGCGTGCAGGGTGCACATTACCAGCTCAAGGGCGCTCACCCCCTCGGTGGGATGAATGCCGACCGGGATGCCGCGGCCGTTGTCCTCCACCGAGACACTGCCGTCCTTGTTGAAGGTGACGGTTATTTGCGAACAGTAGCCAGCCAGGGCCTCGTCAATGGAGTTGTCCACCACCTCGTAGACCAGATGATGCAATCCCTCCTCGGCGGTGTTGCCGATGTACATGGCCGGCCGCATCCTGACCCCTTCCAAGCCGGAAAGAACCTTGATCTGTTCGGCGCCGTATTTTTTTTGTTCCTCGCTCACTGTATGCAACCCTCTTTTATTTCAGGTAAAAATCGCTAATTCTTGGCCCCAACTAGATCTTCATGGGCATGATGATGCTCATGAAGCCCGGGTCATCGTCGCCCTCGACCAGGCAAGGGCTTTCCTCGCTGTTGATATAGGACTTGACCTTGTCGCTGTGCATGGCCTGCATGGTTTCCAGGTAGTATCTGCCGTTGAAGCCCAGGTTGAGATCCTGGCCCGCGTAGTCTATTTCCAACTCGTCCTTGGCATCGCCCAGGTCTACGCTCTGGGAGGAGAGCACCATGGTGCGTCCCTTGATGTCGAACTGCACCATGTTGTACTTGTCCTCGGCAAAGAGGTTCATGCGCTTCATGGAGTTAATAAAATTTCCGCGCTCCACCACCACCGGATTTTCCTTTTTTATAATACCCAGGATATTGCGATAGTCTGGGAAGTCACCCTGCATGAGGCGGATGATCAGCAGGGCGTTGCCGCTCTTTACCACAGCCTGCTTTTCCTCAAGCCCAAAACGCACGTTGTCGGACAGGTCGCAGAACTTTCTTATCTCCTGCACCCCTTTTCGCGGAATGAGAATAGTGCGATCCATGGCAATTTTTTTTATCTCGTCGCTCGCCTCCTTTTCCATGAGCGACAGGCGGTGACCGTCCGAGGAGACGGTGCGCAACACCATTATTTCCCCCCTTTCCTCCTTCTCCAACAGCAGACTGGTAAGGTTGAACTGACTTTCACCCTCCGGGGCCAGGGAAAATATAGTCTTGTCAATAAGCTCGGCCATCAGTTCAGATGGCAGGGTCACCATGCTCTCCTCTTTATATTCTGGAAAAGAGGGGAATTCCTCGCTGGGAGTGCCTCCCAGTCGATATTCACTTTTTCCCGCGGAAATACGCGCCTGATTATTTTCCAGCATCTCCAGCCTTACGTTCTCGGCCGGCGTCTCCCTTATAACCTCAAAAAATTTCCTGCAAGGCAGAGTTATTGTACCAGGGCTTAGTATTTCCGCGGGCACGCTGGTGCGGATGCCAACCTCAAGGTCCGTACCGGTAAGCAACAACCTTCCTTCTTCCGACTGAAGCAGCACATTGCCAAGAATAGCCATGCTGCCTTTTTTACCTGTCACGTTTTGCAGGGATGAAAGGCCGGACAGTAAATCATTCCTGTTCACGTTCATGGTCAACGACATAGCGTGTTCCCTCTGTCTTTGTTTAATTTATTTAAAAAAAATGGTGATAGTAAGGGGTGTTGGTTTGTGTATAACAAACATAACTCTTTAAAATTATAACAAAGATTGTTAACACACAGCGTGTGGACAATATGTGGAAGAGCGCTAAAAACATCTTTTCAACATCTTTTCCCAAAGCAACCAACACCTTTTCCCAAGGGTTATAAAAAGGGTTTAATATGATGGGAAAGTCGGTCCCGGTGATATCGCTATATCAGGCTGATTTTATTATTAAATTAAAACCATTTTTTAGGGCCGGCACAGGTGGCTGAAAAAGTATGGGAAGCATAGTGTAAAATCGACCAGAATTCAATCATTATAAAGCCAAACACGGGTGCAGAGACTTGCTTTTAATAAGCAGCTTCCCAAGAAGCCACCCCATGGCGAAAAAAAGGAAAAAGGACGTGGAAAAAACAGTGAAAAGACTCCTGCTTGAGGGGGTGGAAAACCAGGTTTTTTCAGGGGCCACGGCCGGCATCGTGGCCAAGACGGCCGGGAAGAGGAAAACCTGGTTTTTCACCGCTGGGTTTACCTCTTGGTTGCCGACCGGAACCGAGGTAAACAAGGCCACCGTTTTTGACCTGGCTTCCCTGACCAAACCCCTGGCCACCACCCTGGCCGTGCTCTGTCTGCTGCGCGACCACCACCTCTCGCTGGATATAGGTCTTGCCACCCTCCTGGGGCGGGAGGTGCCCTCGGACAAGGAGGGAATAACTCTGCGGCAGCTCCTTTGCCACCGCTCCGGCCTGCCGGCCCACCGGGAATTTTATCATAAGCTTCAAGAATGTGATAGTGCGGTCAATGGGCCGGCCATGCTGGCTATGGTTCTGGCTGAACCGCTGGCATACCCGCCGGGCAGCCAGACGTTATACAGTGATCTTGGTTTCCTGCTGCTGGGCTGGGGTGTGGAGCGGCTGGCCGGCCAGCCGCTTGATCATTTTGTCCGGGAAAAAATCTATGCGCCCCTGGGGCTGGCCGACCACCTCTTCTTTATGCCTTTGGCCGATCACGCTGGGCACGAGGCCACGGTTTTTGCCAGCACCGAGGAGTGTTCCTGGCGTGACCGGGTGCTGCGCGGCGAGGTGAGCGACGACAACACCTGGGTCTTGGGCGGGGTGGCGGGGCAGGCCGGCCTGTTCGGCGACATCGTCGGCGTCACCGCCCTGGTCAGCCATCTCCTGGACCAGTGGCAGGGCCGCGAGGAGCCGGGCGCTTATGACTCCGCTCATCTGCGCTCTTTTCTGACCAGACCAGCGGGCGCGGCACCAGGCTCCTTTACCCTGGGCTTTGACACGCCAGCGCCAACCGGATCCAGCGCTGGCGCCCTGGTCTCGCCAACCAGCGTCGGCCATCTCGGCTTCACCGGCACCTCGTTCTGGATCGACCCGGAGCGTGACGCGGCCGTGGTGCTGCTCACCAACCGGGTGCACCCCCGCCGCGACAACGAGCGGATCAAGGCGTTCCGACCGCTTTTTCACGACGCGGTCTGGGCCCTGCTGGATAAGGGATAAAAGGACTAGGACAACGGGTGTCCTATGCTGCTGACACCTACCGCGCCTCGGGGTACAGGGCGAGGATGGCCTCCTCGTTGGCCGGGCACACCCCGCGTTCTGTGATAAGCCCGGAGACCAGCCGGGCCGGGGTGACGTCAAAGGCGTAGTTGGCGGTCTGGGTGTCGGCCGGGGCGATGCGGACCGTGGCCTCGCTTCCGTCCTCGGTCTGGCCGGTGATGGCCAGGATCTCCGCGCCGGGCCGCTCTTCGATGGGGATCTCGGCCACGCCGTCGCGGCATTGCCAGTCAAAGGTGGACGAGGGCAGGGCGACGTAGAAAGGCACGTTGTTGTCCCGGGCCGCCAGTGCCTTCAGGTAGGTGCCGATCTTGTTGGCCACGTCGCCGGTGCGGGTGGTGCGGTCGGTGCCGACGATGACCAGATCCACCAGGCCGTGCTGCATGAGGTGGCCGCCGGTGTTGTCGGCAATAAGGGTATGCGGCACGCCCTGCTGACCCAGCTCCCAGGCGGTAAGCTTGGCCCCCTGCAGCCAGGGCCGGGTCTCGTCCACCCAGACATGCAGCGGGATGCCGGCCGCCTGGGCCGCGTAGATCGGCGCAGTGGCCGAGCCGTAATCGACAAAGGCGAGCCAGCCGGCGTTGCAGTGGGTGAGGATGTTCACCGGAGCACCCCCCTTTTCCGCGCTGATCTTCCGGATGATGGCCAGGCCATGCTCGCCGATGCGGCGGCAGAAGTCGGCGTCCTCGTCTGCTATGGCGCAGGCCTCGGCAAAGGCTTTCGCCTGCCAGCACCCCCGATCGGGTTCGGTTGCCAGGGCGGCCATTTGTCGCTCCACGGCCCAGGCGAGATTGCTGGCCGTGGGCCGGGCCGCGATCAGGGTGGTTGCAGCCTGCAGCAGCACCCGCTGGTCCGGCAGCCCGGGGTGGCTGGCGATAGCCGCATACATGGCAAAGCCAGCCGTGGCGCCGATCAGCCCGGCCCCGCGCACGTGCATGTCGCGGATGGCAATGACAAAGTCCGCCACCGTGCGCAGCTCTTCCACCACGAAGCGGTGCGGCAGATGGCGCTGGTCGATGATGCGGATGATCTCCGTCCGGGCCGGGTCGGGCCAGATGGTGCGGCAGGGCTGGTTGTTTACATTCATGGCCTGGGTTCCTGGGCTGAAGGGAAGACGAGGCCAGTTTACGGGACAAGGGGGTTCTGGTCAAGTTGGGCGTGCACGGCCATTATTTGCGGCAAATTTCCATCGCGATTGCCTGGTCCTTTCATCTTTCAACCAACGGGCCTTCTATCCCCCTGGTGCCTGCCAAACAAACTTGAGAAAGAGGTCTGGTTAGCCTCTAGAGTCATCGGAATTCCCGCACAGGCGTTTTTGAAGGGGCGCTAGTCTTACGGCAACCCCAATGGGCTCGTCATTGTGGTAGATAGCCTCGGCGTTGACGTGGGCCCTTTTGATTTCACCATTTGGCAAATAAAAATTGCGGATGAATTCAGGATGCCGCAACAACTTTGCCTTCACCCGCTGGTAGCACTCCTGGCAGGATGCTATATCGGCCCCTCTTAATAACTCGGGCGCCAAGACATGGCTCATGTCGGTTTTATGCAGGCCAGCCATTCTCAAAAAGGCGTGGTTGGATTGAAAGATTTTTCCAGTGAGATCGGTGATAAGAATCGGATTTTTTGATGACAACCACTCTTTATGAAGCACCTCAAACTGTTTTTCCAACTGCACTATATTGCCTTTCGGTGCGGGTCGTTGACCCGCGCATCTTCCCCCAAGCGTGACCTCTCCAATTCCAGCCGCTCGACCACCTTCCCGCCAATTTCCAGAATAGTACCGGGCTTGATTTTGGCTAATTCCGCAAGGTGATCAAGTAAGGTTTTGGCCCCATCAACTTCCATTAAGGATTTGAGTTTTTCTGGAAGAATAACCCCGTCTACTTGAGGGAGGGAAGGCATGGCCTTCAAGGGGTGCAGCCCTTTGAGCACGCGTTCGCCGTCGGCGATTATTTCCGCCACGGTGAAATAGCCCAACGCCAGCGCGACAGCCTCGCGGATGACATAGGAACCTCTTTCCATATTCTTTGGATCGCGCACACGCGAAAGAGTGGAATGGTGTACCGGGTGTCCGGTCAACTCTTTTGCCTTGTCAGCGATTATCTTTTGGCTGCCGTGGCCTTTAAATTTGATCCACCAGTCCACGGCGGCACAAAAAGCATCTTTACCCATTTTTACATTCTTGCACGGAAGGGCAATTCATGTCAAGGATTTTTGAAATCCATCAAATGGTTCAGCAAAAATTATTATTTTTTTTCATTTATTATCACCTTTGTCGTTGATAAATTGAAATCCCTCAAGTAGTTTGAATTTGCGAACACGATGCAATATGGACTACAGGCGGAATTGGCGCATAGTTGTAAAATGATGGCCATTCCTCCGTCAATGGTATGAGTCGTCAATTCCGCCTGTAGTTTGTATTGCAATTCATATGGCCTGCCAGAGGCACCCCGCGGCTTTTCTATTCCACCAACTTCTTTCGTGGCGGTCTGTGGCGCATAGAGAGTCGAATCCTTCCACCCTTGACACTCATTAACCAACGGGCCAGGCTTAGAATGATCGCTTATAGCGAATGCCCAGCCAGTCCGGCCCAATGATTGGCGCCAGATGGAGCGCACTCAGGGGGGTTACCGTGAACAGGGCGACGCCGTAGCCCAGGGCACCGCCGGCGATGACATCGCGCCAATGATGCTTCTCTTCGTTGACCCGGATATAGCTCACGGCACTTGCCAGCACCAGCGCCGGGGCGCCATACCTCCAGCCGTAGCGTTCCCGCAAAAATCCGGCCTGCGCAAAGGCGAAGCCGGCGTGTCCGGACGGGAAACTGTTGGCTTCGCCGTTCGGCCCCTCGCCAAGGCTGGTTTCATTGCAGGCCAGGCTAAGGCTGTTATTCAGGATTTCATTGATCACGGTGGCGCGCAGCCACTGCTTTTCCCCTTCGCTGTCACCCTTGCAATACGCGATTCCGAACGCCGCCACCGGCAGTAGTCCGGTAATGATGTCGCCCGTCTGGAGTTCCTTGTCGCCCGAGGAGGCCGTTGCCGCGGGCAGAATGAACATCGCCAGCATGGCGGCTGAAAACAATCTGTTCATAAGGACACTTTTTCCGGTCGGCTCAGGGGAGCGGGGCGGGTGAGCGGTTGTCGCTTTTCGCCTCCAGTCGGCCCAGCAGTTTCGTGAAATAGTCAGGCGCCCCGGTGGTAAAGGTCATCTCCTTGCCGCTAGCCGGGTGTTTAAAGGAAAGCGTTATGGCATGCAGGGCCAGGCGTTTGTAGGTGGCGCCGTCTTTGCTATAGCGCCGGTCTCCGACAATGGGGTGGCCGCTTTCGGCCAGATGCACGCGGATCTGGTGCTTTCTGCCGGTCAGCAGGTCGATCTCGAGCAGGGCCAGCTCTTTGGTCTGCCGCACCACCTGGTAGGCGGTATGGGACAGATACCCTTTTTGCGTGTCAACGGTCGAGTAGACGCGGTGGGCCGCGTTTTCCATCAAATAGGAGGAAATGGTGGCCGCCGGCTTTTTCGGTCTGCCATGCACCACGGCGAGATAGGTCTTCTTCGTCTCGGGCCACTGCGCCTGCAAACGACGCTTGGCCTCCTCGCTCTTGGCGAAAATGAGCAGCCCCGAGGCATCCCGGTCCAAACGGTGCACGATGAAGATGCGGTTCCTGGACTTGCTGTAACCCTTGCGGACATAATCGGTGAGGATGAAGTAGACGGTGCGCTCTTTCTCGGTGTCCGTGCCCATGGTCAGGAACCCGGAAGGCTTGTCGACCACGAGAATATCCTGGTCTTCGTGCAGGATCACGAGACCTCTGGGCAGGAATCTGGTGCGGGGTTTTGCAGGGTTTGGCATGGTGTTAACTTATACGAATAGTTTCCCGCGCGCAACGCCTCGCGGCTGAGATCCTGACGTCCACTCCAGCGCGGTTGAGTTTTCCGCGCCGCTGGTTTATCATGGACCCCCGAAACCCCGGAGTCGCCGGGACGCGTGCCTCGTAACCTTTCGCCATGGGATAGTGCAACTATGACCCGCATCGGGGTTCTCTCCGACACCCACCTCGCCGTGCCCGCGCCGCGCTTCAAGGCCCTGGTGGAAACCTGCTTTGCCGGCTGCCAGGTTATCCTGCACGCCGGCGATATCACAGAACTGGCCGTGCTCGAGGCCTTTGGTGGCAAGGAGGTGCATGGGGTGTGCGGCAACATGTGCAGCCCCGCGACCCGGAAGGTGCTGCCCGCGAAAAAGGTGGTGCAGGTGGCGGGCTTTGTCATCGGCCTTATCCACGGCCAGGGGTTGGGCTACGACCCCGAGGAGCGGCTGCCTTTTGAATTCGACGAGGTGGACTGCATCGTCTACGGCCACACCCACCGCCCGACCTGTCGCCGACAGGGCGGCATCCTTTTGCTCAACCCGGGCAGCTTCCTGGCCGTGGGATGCCATGGCGCTGTCGGTACTTACGCCATTCTGGAGGCCGGCGACACCCTGCGCGGCGTCATTCACGAGGTGCCGGTCCTGCCATGATCCCGCCGGCCAAGACCACCCCCATGCTCCAGCAGTACCTGGAGATCAAGGCCCAGCATCCGGACGCCATCCTCTTTTACCGGTTGGGCGACTTCTACGAGATGTTCTTTGACGACGCCAAGCTCGCCTCGCGGGTCTTAGGCATCACCCTTACCGCCCGCGGCCACCAGGACAACGGCGAGAAGATCCCCATGTGCGGCGTGCCGCATCATGCCGCCGCCGGCTATCTCGCCCGGCTGGTGCGGGCCGGCCACCGGGTGGCGGTCTGCGAGCAGACCGAGGAGCCGGGCCAGGCCAAGGGGGTGGTGAAGCGCGAGGTGGTGCGGGTGGTCACTCCGGGGTTGGCCGTGGAGGCGCAGCTTTTGGATGACAAAAGCAACCGCTTCCTGGCCGCGGTCTGTCGCCGGGGCGCGGGCAAGGGCGTGAAACCCACTTGGGGAGTAAGCCTTTTGGATCTGTCGACCGGCGAGTTCTGGGTGGCGGAACGCGACAGCCTGGCCGGGGTGGTGGACGAACTGCAGCGGATGGCGCCGGCTGAACTGCTGGTGGACGAGGAGGATACCCTGGCCACGGACCAGACCCTGCTCGCCGCCCTGGCCGATGATATCTGCCTCACCCCGAGGCCGGCGGCGGGCTTCCATCCGGCCACGGCCCGGCGGATTTTGCTGGAACACTTCCGTCTGGCCAACCTGGCCGGCTTTGGCATCGACCACATGGCGGCAGGCCTGGCCGCGGCCGGCGCCCTGCTGCGCTACATCCAGGAGACCCAGAAGAGCAGTCTGGACCATATCGAGAAGCTGCGGACCATCGACCTGGCCAACGTGCTGCTGGTGGACGACTCCTCGCGCCGTAACCTGGAGCTCACCCGCACCATTATCGGCAACGCCAGGGAGGGGTCGCTGCTGGCCTGCCTGGACTTTACCAGGACGCCGATGGGCGCCCGTCACCTGAAGCACAGTCTGCTCTTCCCTTTGCGCGATCCCGGGGAGATCAACCAGCGGCTCGACACGGTAGCCCAGCTCTACGAAAATCTGGACGGCCGCGCCGAACTGCGCGAGCGGCTGGGCCAGGTCTACGATCTGGAGCGGTTGAACAGCCGGGTGGTGCTGGGCAGCGCCAACGGCCGCGACCTCATTGCCCTGAAGCACTCCCTGGCCCAATTGCCAGCCCTTAAGACCACGGTGGCCAGCGGCCGCGGGGAGCTGGCCGAGCTGGGCGCAGGGCTTGACCCCCTGGTCGACCTATACCAACTGCTGGAGCGAAGCATCCGCGAGGAGGCGCCGGTCGGGCTGCGCGAGGGCAACCTCATCCGGGCTGGCTTTCATGCCGAGGTTGACGAACTGCGCGCCCTGCTCAGCGACAACAAGGGCCACATCCTCGCCCTGGAGGCGGCGGAGCGGGAACGGAGCGGCATCGCCAAGCTCAAGGTCGGCTTCAACCGGGTCTTTGGCTATTACTTCGAGGTGAGCCGGGGCCAGGCCATTAACGTGCCCGACCACTTCATCCGCAAGCAGACCCTGGTCAACGCCGAGCGCTTCATCACCCCGGAGCTGAAAGAGTTTGAAAACAAGGTACTGCACGCCCAAGAGCGCCAGTTGGAGTTGGAGTACCGGCTATTCGTCGAGATCCGCAATCAACTGGCCACGGCCAGCCCCCGCCTCTTGGCCGTGGCTGCGGCCATTGCCCGGCTTGACTTCTACGGTGCCCTGGCCGAGGCGGCCCGTGAGCACCGCTACGTGCGACCGGTGGTCAACGACGGCGAGGCGATCACCATTATGGAGGGCCGCCACCCGGTGATCGAACGAGCCCTGCCCGCCGGCCGTTTCGTGCCCAACGACGTCCACCTCGATCAGAGCACGGACGAGGTACTGATCATCACCGGCCCCAACATGGCGGGCAAGTCCACGGTACTTCGTCAGACCGCCCTCATCGTCCTCATGGCCCAGATGGGCTCCTTTGTGCCGGCGGCCACGGCCACCATCGGCGTGGTGGACCGCATCTTCACCCGGGTGGGTGCCATGGATGACCTGCGGCGCGGCCAGTCCACCTTCATGGTGGAGATGAACGAGACCGCCAACATCTTAAACAACGCCACGGACAAGAGCCTGGTGGTACTGGACGAGATCGGCCGCGGCACCTCCACCTGCGATGGCCTGGCCATTGCCTGGGCCGTCACCGAGGCGTTGGTCAGCAAGAACGGCCGTGGCGTCAAAACCATCTTCGCCACCCATTACCACGAACTGACCGAACTGGCCCTTACATGGAACCGCATCCGCAACTTCAACATCGCGGTGCGGGAGTGGAACGACACCATCGTCTTTCTCCATAAACTCCTGCCCGGCGGCACCAACCGCAGCTACGGCATCCAGGTGGCGGCCCTGGCCGGGGTGCCGGAGGTGGTGATCGCGCGGGCCAAGGAGTTGCTCAAGAACATCGAGGCTGGGGAACTCACCGCCAGCGGCCAGCCACGCCTGGCCGCGCCGCTCGGCAAGCCCCCCAGCCAGCTTTCCCTCTTTTCGCCACCCCTGGATCCGGTGCGCAAAAAGCTTCGGGAAACACATCTCGACAACCTTACGCCCCTGGATGCCCTAAAGGTGCTCTATGAGCTTAAGACCCTGGACGACACCTGATTGATGGTGCCCGGGTAGCAGTTGGTAAACCCTCCCCGACGACATTTTCCTGACCATAAAATGGTGGAATCGTAAAAAGGCCATGCGCTTCTTTGTTGCCGCAACTTTGGCAATATGGTACTTGCGGGCAAGGATGTGTAGTCGAAGCGCACAGTTGGATGATGAGGAATGGACTTTTTCCAAAGAGAATTGGCCAGCCCCGGGGCCTGGCACAGGTGAGACATGGATCCTGAAAAGGAAGCGCTGTGCGCGGAAAGCGGGGTATGTCCTTACGACCCCGAGGAGAAAGAGAGCAACAAGAAGCTTGCCAAGCTCGCCATGGCCGCCCTGGGGGTCGCCTTCGGCGATATCGGCACCAGCCCACTCTATGCCATTCGCGAGTGTTTTCATGGCGACTTCGGCATTCCCGTTACCCATGGTAATGTCATGGGCATTCTTTCCCTGATCTTCTGGGCCCTGATCATTATCGTCACCATCAAGTACCTTACCTTTATCATGAGAGCCGACAACCAGGGAGAGGGCGGGGTGATCGCACTCACCTCCCTGCTCTCCACCCGGAATGTCACTACCTATAGCCGCCAATGGTTCTTGATCGCCCTAGGCCTTTTTGCCGGCTGTCTGCTCTACGGCGACGGCATGATTACCCCGGCCATCTCGGTGCTCAGCGCCGTTGAAGGTATCGGCATTATCACGCCGCTATTTTCGCCCTATATCGTACCGGTCACCGTCGGTATTCTGGTGGCCCTGTTCCTCATGCAGCACCACGGCACGGCCCGGGTGGGGGGCGTCTTCGGGCCCATCATCTTTCTGTGGTTTGTGACGATCGGGGTACTGGGGCTGATCCAGATCGTTCAGCAGCCGCGGATTCTGGCCGCCGCCTTTCCATGGCACGGCATCGCCTTTCTGATCCGCAACAAGATGCATGGCTTTATCGTCCTGGGCGCGGTCTTCCTGGTGGTGACCGGCGCCGAGGCGCTTTACGCCGACATGGGTCACTTCGGCCGGCGGCCCATCCAACTGATCTGGGCCATCCTGGTGCTGCCCATGCTGCTGCTCAACTATTTCGGGCAGGGGGCACTGCTCCTGGCCAGCCCTGGCGAGGCGCATCATCCCTTCTATGCCATGGTTCCCGGCTGGGCTCTTATCCCCATGGTGGTGCTGGCCACCGTGGCTACCATCATCGCCTCCCAGGCCGTGATTACCGGGGCCTTTTCCCTCACCCGGCAGGCCATCCAGCTCGGTTATCTGCCGCGTCTGCGCATCACCCATACCTCCTACAGCCAGATTGGTCAGATTTACGTGGCCCCGGTGAACTGGATGCTCATGCTGTGCACCATCGGCCTGGTACTGGGCTTCCAGTCGTCCAGCAAGCTGGCGGCCGCCTATGGCGTGGCGGTCACCTCCACCATGCTGATCACCACCACCATCTTCTATGTGGTGGCGCGGCGGCGCTGGGGCTGGAGCCGGCTGCTGGCCGGCGGCCTGGCCTCGCTCTTCTTCCTGGTGGATTTCCCCTTTTTTCTGGCCAGTATCACCAAGATCTTCCACGGCGCCTGGTTTCCCCTGGCGATTGGCGGAGTTTTCTTTGTCATGATGCTGACCTGGGAGCGGGGGCGTGAAATTCTGGCCGATGAACGGAAGATCATCGTCCCCACCCTGGCTGAGTTTCGGGAAAGGCTGCAAAAAGAGCCGCCCCTGCGGGTGAGCGGCCAGGCCATTTTTCTCTCCGGCCGGCCCAACGTGGTGCCCGTCACCCTGGTCCACAACCTAAAGCACAACAAGATTCTGCACAACGAGGTGGCGATCCTGCACTTCCGCACCGAGGATCTGCCGCGCATTCCGAACCTGGAAAAGGTGGAGATCGAGAAGCTGGGCAGCGGGTTTTATCAGATCATCGTGCACCACGGCTTTATGGAAGAACCAAAGATTGATATGATTCTTGCCTTGCTGCACGCCAAGGGTATTGATCTGAAGCTCGACAGCGCCAGCTTTTACCTGGGCCGCGAGCGGCTGTCTATTGGCGCCCATCCCCGGATGAGCCACTGGCGCTCGAACCTCTTCCTGTTCATGTCCCGTAACGCCATGGATGCCGCCGCCTTCTTTGACGTGCCGCCCAGCCAGATCATTGAGGTGGGCGTGCAGTTGGAGCTGTGAGGGCTGCGGGGCGATTCTGTTGTCTACAAAGGGTGACGGTATTGACGACCTCCCCGTGAAACCCTTGTCGCCCTAAGGGAAGTTGGCATCCTCTCAACAGCCAACGGCTGACGCGGGCTGCTGATTCATGGGCAAGGCAGGATGGAGCGGTCCCGGGAAAAGGGGATAATATTTTCAATTTATTAAAAAAAATCTTGCAATCCTGAGAAGTTGTTACTATATGCCAATTCAGGGGGGTTGCTGGTTTGCCAATGTATCTGATTGATATTGTTTGGGGAATCCAGCGAAAAAAGTGCCTGACCTGCCACGGTTCCATGCCGTTGTGGGCGCCATCTGGAATGTGCAGCCAGGCGGCGTTGCGGCTTTTTGGGGCCACAGGGGGCGGCAAATTCGGAAAAGGGGGAGAGAGAATGGGTACAGGAGATCGGAGGGGCAAGAAGCGCGTTCCAGCCGAGTACAAGGTGGACTGCATTCACGCCGAGGACTTCATCATCTCACTGAGCCGCGACATCTCGGCGGATGGCATGTTCATCCGCACCGAGAATCCGCCGGCCGTGGGCCAGAAGGTGATCCTCAAATTCAGTGTCGACGGTCTGGAGGATCTGGAGCTGGCCGGCCGGGTGGCCTGGGTCAACACCTCCGGCGATCGCCGTGACCACGGCATGGGCATTAAATTCATCAAGCCCAAGGTGGCGATGCAGCGGGAGATCCTGCAGGCGGTGCACAAGGTGGCGGTGCTGGAGGGCGTTGCCTGAGTATTGTTGAAAAATAGATTACTGAAGGCCGGGGTCGCTCTCTGTGGGAGGCCCCGGTTTTTTTATGGCCAGGGCATGGGGGGAGTTCCTGGCCAGGGTTGAAGGCAATTGAGGAATTTGTTGGATGTGTTGACTCCGTCATCGTCGGGTTGCCCCGGTTAAGGCCTTGACCGTGAGCAAAAGGAAAAACATCAGGGCGAGCCCCGCCACGATGGCCGACGAGGTGGGGATATCCAGCTTGAGCGAGGCGAAAATTCCCCCCATGGTAACCAGAACCCCCGCGAGCCAGCCGGTCAGGAGCATCTGTAACGGCTTCTTGAAAAATAGCCGGCCGATCAGGGCCGGGATGATGAGAAACGAGAAGACCTGGAGGATGCCGGCCATGGCCACCGATTTTACCAGCACAACGGCGAAGCTGGCAAAGAAGAGAAACTCCATCGGCAAGCCGCCCCTCTTTTCAAAGGAGAGCGCAAAGAACTGTTTGCGGAACAGGAAGTGCAAGATCCCCACTGCCGCGTAGATGAGAAAGGTATAAAGAACCTCCTTGGGCGTCACCCAGATGATATTGCCGTTCATGATCGCCTTGAACTCCTCAATGCCGTGGGGGCTGTGGTCGAGGATCAGGATGCTGACCGAATAGGAGAAGATGTAAAGAACACCGATGAAGGCCTCGATGTTCACATGGCGGGCCGCCTGCTTGGAGAGCGAGAGGATAAAGGCCCCCAGGAAGGCAAAGAACAGGGAAAGTGGAGCACTTTTCTCCTCGCCCAGCACGAACGCCAGCGCGATGCCGATGCCGATGAACTGGGCCAGGGCGAGGTCGACGAAGATGATCCCACGTTCCAGAATGTGGATACCGAAATAGGCGTGAATGGCGATCAGCAGCAGGCACGCCAGGAAGGGAAAGAAGAGAAAGTTGAGGGTTTCCATAATTCTTCCTTGATGAATTGCCCCGACAGCCCCGAGGTCGTGGGGCTGCCGGGGTCAGGGCCTACTTGAGTGCGGTCAGAACCGTATCCATGAAGGCGAACCAGTCGTCCGTCCCCGCCATGGAGCCGACGTCTCCGGGCAGGAGGATGACCTTGACGCCGCTCTTCTCGCCGATCGACTCAGACTCTTTTTTGCCGTAATAATTGGTGGTGAGAATGCCGTTCGGTTTGTTGTCCCGCATGCCTTTAATCAGCCCCTCGACATGGGCGGCCGAAGGCGGGATGCCGGGTTTGGGCTCGATGTAGCCAACAAATGCAAGCCCGAATCCGGGCGCCAGATACTCGAACAGCTTATGGTAGGCGACAAACCTCTTCCCTTGCAGGCCAAGGGTCTGCCACTCCTTTTCTTTTTGCGCGAACTTCGTTGAAAATGCCTTGAAATTTTGGCGATAGTAATCGGCATTGGCGCTGTCCATCGCGGCCAGGGTGTCGGTCATCCCCGCGGCCACCTGTTTAATATTGGACGGGGAGAAGTGGTAGTGGGGATTGCCCAACGGATGGACATCCCCCAGGCCGCGGTCGACCGCCGTGGGCTTGTCGATGGCCTGCACGAACCGCGAACAGTCGAAGTTGCCGGGCTGGCCGGGGAGGATCCTGGGATTCCTGGCCGATTCGAGGATCAGCGGCAGATAGCCGATCTCCAAATCGAGGCCGTTGTACATGATGAGATCGGCCTTACGCCCGGCGAGGATCATGCTCGGTTTGGCCTCGACCAGATGCGGGTCATGGTTCGGCTTCAGCAGGGTGGTTACGGTTATCTTGTCGCCGCCTAAGGTTTGGGCCAGGCTGCCGATCCAGGGCAGGGTGGCGACGACGTTGAGCTCGGCCAGGGCCGGGGTGGCTAAAAACAGTAACAGGAACAAGCCAAGAATTATTTTTCGCATGGCGTAACCTCCTAGAATGAGTGGCCGGCATGGGCGCCGATACCGTAAAGGAATTGCAGGATCGCTTCGTCGTTGCCGCGGTCATCCCGGCTGGAGCGGTCGTGGTTGTATTGGAGCCGGATACGGGTAAACTCGGACAGGTTGTGCTCGATGGCCCCAGTCGCGCGCCAGGGCGTTGCGCCCATATCCTGCTCCTGGCCCGCCCTTTCGAAGCTATCGGCGAACAGCTCCAGCATGTCGTAGCGGACGCCGAACCGCCAGCGTTGCCACTGGTAGATACCCTGGACATAGAAGCCGTCCTGGCGCCGGCACAGGGCGTCGGCTTGGGCTGTCTCGGCATCGGTCAGGGTGCCGTCCTGGTCCAAGTAGAGGTATTCGCTCTGCAGGGTCACCTTCTGGCTGTTGGTCGGTTTCCACTTCCAGACCGCCTCCAGCCCGTAGAGGGCGCTGTCGCCATCAAACTCGGCGCCAGCGACGACGGTGCTGTTGCGCGTCTTGCCGAACAACACCGAAGGGCCGAAATAGAGGGTGGAGTTGTCCGTGGTATCGACCGAGCTCTTGACGAAAAGCGAGCAGGCGTGGGGGCCGGAACCGGCATCCGCGCCGAACAGGAGGTCATTCTCTCCCTGGAACACCTCGGCGCCGAACTGGGTGTAGATGGGCCAGGCGGGGAGCCAGGTGAGCTGCACCCCTTTTTCGCCCCCCAGCCCCTCGTCTCCCAGCAAGGCCCGGTACGGCAGGGCGATATCGTAAAAATCCCAGGCGTGGGGGTGTTGGGCATCCAGCCGGCTGAAATTGCTCTTGAACTTACCGCCTTTGACCTGCCACCCCTCGGCCAGGGCGGTGGTTACGGCATAGACCTCTTCCAGCTCGACTCCCTCTTCGGTGACGGGCAGGGCGGCGTAGAGGTTGAAATAGGGGTCGACCGGGGCAAAAAGAAAAAGTTCCGCCGCCCTCAGGTTGAAGCCGTTACGCTGCTCCAGGCCGCTGGTCGTGTATCCCGGGATGCCCCGGTTTTCGAGCTCATCGGTCGTAAGGTCCGAGGTGTAGGCAAAGGTGTCGAGTACCAGGGAGATATTCGGGTTGGTAAGCGCGCTGGCGCCGAAAAGGCCGCTTATTCCCGCGTTCAGCGGCGGAGCACTTTGCCGAGCCGGCTGGACTTCCGGGGTCTTCATCTCGGTCAGTTCTTGTTGCAACGAGTTAATGGTCTGCTGCTGTTGTCGGATGATTTCGCTCTGGCGGCCGAGTTCGGTCTCCAGGGTGTTGAGCCGCGCCGCTATATTGTCGGCGGCATGGGCCTGAAAAAAAGGTGTAACGACGGCGAGATACAGGATCGTCAGGAAAACGGATCTCCGCATGGAAAACCTCCGTTGGCGCATGATATGCGCAAAAGGGAATACCGATTGGCGGGGCAACGCGAATTGCCCCAAATGGTCAACTGATGGAGGAGGTCACTGCGGGGGGGCGCGGCTGGGCAGCAGCAAGGAGGTTCTGACCAGCGGAGCGGTCAGGAGCGGCAGGGTGAACACTACGGAGAGGAACAACAGGATGACGGCGCCAGGCGTCGGGCTGGTCAGTGCCGTGGTTTTGGCGTGGTGGGTGAAATCGCAGACAACGCAGTCTGGATGTTCGGCCAAGTCGTTGTGGTGGTGGAGATTGCTGGAGATTATGGCAAAGAGCGTCAGCAATGCCAGGCTAAGCGCGAGCAAGCAACGCGCGCGCTTAGCCATGGGCCTGGGGTGCATCGGGCTGAGGAAAAATCGAGCTTTCATGATTTGCTACTTAGAGCTTTACCCCTCTGCCCCTGGCGTTCAGGTCAGCGCTTCGTACTCCGGCACGATGTCGGCGGTGAACTTTTCCATGCCCTCGCTGGTCTTGTGGTGGGTCAACATGTCGGCGATAACACCGATGGGCAGGGTGGCGATGTCGGCGCCCACCAGGGCGGCCTCGCGCACCTGGCGGGTGTTGCGCAGGGAGGCCGCCAGTACCTCGGTGTCCAAACCGTAGCCCTGCAGGAGTTCCACGCACTGGGCCACCAGGTCGATGCCCGAGACGATGCCGTTGTCGTGCAGCACTTCACCGTCGATCTCCATGCCGTCCTCGGGAAAGTAGGCGGTCTTGTCGAATTTGAGGTTGGCCGAGCCGCGCAGGTCGTCGTCGATGCGGCCGGCAAAGGGGCTGACGAAGCCGGCGCCCGCCTTGGCGGCCAGCAGGGCCTGCTCCGGGGTGAAGATCAGGGTGCAGTTGGTGGGAATGCCGCAACGGGCCAGTTCGCGGATGGCGGCGATGCCGTCGAAGTGGCTCTTGTCCTTGGCCTTGAAGGCGGGGTTGACCGGGATCTTGATGTAAACGTTGCCGGCAACCGGGTTGAAGAGCTTGAAGAGCTTCTTGCCCTGGGTGATCATGGTGCTGGCCGTGGTCTTGGTGACCTCCAGGCTCACCGGCGTGCCACCGGCGGTTTCGAGGATCTGCATGATGTAGGTTTTGAGGTCGAGCTTCTTGCCCTTGGCCACCCTCTTCTCTACCGCCATCTTAAGCAGGGAGGGGTTGGTGGTGACGCCGTCCGCCACCCCCCAGGCATAGGCCTGCTTGATCTCGTCCAGGTCCGCGCTGTCGATGAATATTTTCATGCCAATCTCCTTGCTAGTCTAGGGGTTGAAGTAATAACCAAAGGGGTTTGTTAAGGTCGGCGCTAGCCGCCGGTTGTCAACTCGTTCGTCGTCGCGCCTCGTCCACCACCCGGCGGACCGCGGTAAGGCATCAGCGGCCCGAGGGGTTCTTGCTGGCGCACTGGCAGTGGCCCTGGCGTTTCTCCGTGCATATTTTTTCCAGGATGCGCGAGCGGCCGTGTTCCGCCAAGTCGCACCGGATATCCTCGGCCGTGAAGCCGAAGCAGTAACAGATGGGCTCCTGGCCGTGGTCGGTCATCGCTATGCCCCGTTGCCTGGTTTTTTGCTCCCACTGGCCTGGTGAAAGGCGTCCAGAGCCTGCTTGTAGCGGTCCCAGAGGGGCTTGTCATGCTCGCGCGGCACTGGGCCGATCTTTTTCCATTCCTGCTGCAAGCGGGCAACCTCTTCCTTCTGCCACGTGCGGTCGTGACGCTTGCCGGCCAGCACGAAGTTGGCCTCGCGCGCCAGCCGGAAACGTTCGGCCAGGGAGAGGGCCGGGTCTGCCCGCGGCAAAGACGCGACCGCGGGGGCCACGCCTACCAGATTTTCGAGCTGCAGCAGGAGGGCCTCCTTCTGCTTGAGATTGGCGAACCGCTCGGCTTTGGACTGTTCATAATGGTGATGACGGTCTTTGAAGAAGCCATCGCACAGGGCCTGGAAAGAGCGATTCAAGGCCTGCTCCGCCTGGCGGGGGGCCGGGCCGTTGGCCCGCCACTTACGCTGCAACTCCCGCAACCGATCCGCACCCTCCTTGGCGTCGCCCTGGACCAGCTCCTCGGCCTGGCGCAGGATGGCCTCCTTCTGCTCCAGGTTGGCCTGGCGCTCCTGGTCCTGTTGGGCGTGCTGCTGTTGGCGGTCCAGAAAAAAGGCCTCGCAGGGCTGGTGAAAGCGCGCCCAGATTTCTTCCCGCACCTCGTTGGGCACCGGGCCCAACTCCTTCCACTCTTTCTGCATTTCGTGCAACCGGGCCGCCACCTTGTCCAGATCGGCGCTGGCGGAAGCCGTGGCCGTCAGCGCCGCCACCTCCTGGCAAAGCCGTTCCTTGGCGGCCAGATTTTCTTGACGCTGGGCGTCGATCCAGGCGAAGAATCGGTCGCAGGCACCCCGGAAGCGTTCCCAGAGCTGCTGATCCTGTTCACGGGGTGCGTGGCCGATGCCTTTCCAGAGTTCCTGCAGTTCGCGGAGGTTTTTGCTGTGCTGCCAGACCGGTGCATCCGCCAGGGCCTCGGCTGCCTCGCAAAGTTTGATTTTCTGCTCGCAATTGGCCCGCTGTTCCTGCTCCAGTTCGCGGTAATGGGCCTGGCGGCGGGCAAAGAAGGTGTCGCAAGCGGCGCGGAAGCGCGTGTAGAGGGGATCTTCCTCTTTGCGGGTGGTGAAGGGCAACCCCTTCCACTCACCCTGCAGGGCCTTGAGCTGGTCGGCACCCTTGCGCCATGCCAAGGAGTCGGCCAGGGCCGCGGCCTCCTGACAGATGGCCTCCTTGCGCTCCAGGCTGGCGACGCGAAGTTGATCCTGGGCCTCGAAATAGGGGGTGCAGCGGATAAAATTACGGTCACAGGCGCCACGAAAATGCTCCCAGAGGGGCTGCGCCGCCTCCCGGGGGACCGGGCCGAGCTTTTTCCACTCGGCCTGGAGATCCTTGATAACGGTTGCCACCCGTGCAAGATCTCTCTCCTGGTCAAGGGCGTCGGCCGCGGCGCAGAGTTCCTCTTGCCGGGTTTTGTTGGCCCAGCGCTGCCACTCCTGCTCGCGGTGGAATTTTTCCTGGCGCTCGTGAAAGGCGGCCAGGGCGGCCTCGTAACGCGTTGTCTCCGGGGCGGCGCTCCCGGGTGCCAAGGCGGGCAGGGCCGCCCAGGCGGCGCGCAGATCCTTCACTTGTTTTTCGGCCAAGGTGCGCTTTTCAGCCTCAAGCAGGGCCTCGATTTGCTGGCAGATGGCGCGCCGGTGCTCGATGTTTTCATCAAGCTGGCGGCGCGCGGTTGCAGCCTCTGTTGCCTGCAGCTCTCGCAGTTGCTGACGCAGAGCTTGCAGCCGCGCCCGGGTGGCGTCCGGCGCGAGGCGGGTGAAGGTGGCTGCGTCCAGGCGTTTCTCGGCCAGGGCCAGTTGCGTATCGGCGGCAACGAGCTGGCCGGAGGAGAGCAGCTCGGCTGTTTCCCGGCCGCTCACCTCCAGGCGGGCCAGGGTTTCTTGTTCCCGGCCAAAAGCCGCGGCCGCCTCCTTAAAGCCGTGGCAGGCGGCGGCAAAGCGGTTGGCCAGTGCTTCCGGCACGGGGGCGGAAGCGCTGGCGAGCATCTGATGCCATTGCTCCATTGCTGCCTGGAAATGATCAGCGGCGTCCGCAGCCATAGAGCCGACGAGCCCCTCAATGGTCGCGCAGATGGTGGTCTGGCCGGTGGCGTACGCTTGGGCGGCTGCCTCATCCCGGTCGCGCTGCTCCTGCTCCGCCCGGCGGGCCGCTATGGCTGCGGTCGGGTCCATAACCTCCTCCTGCTCCATCGGCACGGCGCTAGGCGGTAGCAGGGCCGTGCGTTGGGCCTCCAGCTTTTCGGCGGCCAGCCGGCGGATAGTCCGGCTGGAGGCATGCGTACCAGCCCGTGCGAGCAGGGTCTCGTCGCTGATCTTATCCAAGGCAGCCCGGGCCGGCAGTTTGCCGCAGTTCTGCTCCAGGATGGCGCAGAGCAATTCCTGGTCATCGATCCCCTGGATGGCCGCCAGCCGTACCGAGGGAGCGGTGGCATCAATGGCGACGGTCATGAGCACCCCTGGGTCATCAATGCGGTGCAGGGTTTCCTCCAGACCATTGGCATCGGTGACTTGCAGCAAGGCCTCGGCCAACAGTTGGTTGATTTTATTGCGTACACCCTGGCGGGTGTCCGGGGGCAGGTCAAGGCTGGTCAATTGCTCAAGCTGCTGGATGGTGTTGAACTTTTCCAGGGCAGCCAGCCTGACCTCGGCCTGATCGTCTTCACGGAGCACGGTGCAGAGGGTTTCCCGGTCGTCGGCCATGGACAGCCCCCGCACCGCGGCAAGGCGCACCGCTACGCTGCTGGACTGCCATTTGGGGCGCAGAAAGTTGATAAAGGCCATGGGGTATCCTTATAAATTTTGCTTGGCAGAGTCTATATGTCGCACTCCCTGGCGTCAAGGGAAAGTGCGTGGCAACCGGGACGCCTTGGCGCCCGATTCTCTTGACAACCTGGCAATGACCATTGTATGCAGAGAAAGGGGTTGTTTGCCTCGCGAGGCTTTCGTGTTTCTTATCAGCAAGTTAAAGGAGGATGGCGTGGAGAATTTGGCACCGAACTATCACCTGAAATTGCAGGAAATGTGCGACTGCTACATGGAGACCGAATTCCGCAAGGAGTTGCAGCACATGGTCGGCGTCGTCGGCGATCTTGAGGAGAACAGCATCAAGTATCTGGCCCTGGCCCTGATGTGCGCGGTGACCGAGAAGGCGGCCAAGCTGAGTCTCAAGAGCAAGGACGGCAAGGTGACGGTGACTGTGAAGGGCGAGGAGAAGGTGGCCCTGCCCGCCCCAAGTCAGCCGCTGTTTGAGAAGATGGTCGCCATCATGCGGGGCATACTCCATCTTGACGAGGACAAGGCTAAGACGACCCTGGCCCTGGGGCTGAGGAGCGGGGATATGGACTTACAGGTAAAGGTGGAGCGCAGGCCGGGCAAGGAGTCGTTGAAGTTTCTGCTGCCGCCGCTGTGAAACAGGCGGCTCAGACCGCTCGCACCAGTCGGCCGAAGCCGCCCGGGATGGTGCCCGAGGCCCAGAATACCGTGCCCTGTTTGAAATCCACGAACCAGTAACCGCCAGGCTTGCGCTGGTCGGAGGTAAAGATGAAGGCCTGCTCCCGGGAAAAGCAGGGATGCAGGAAGAGGCCTTTGAAATTGGGCTTGGGCGCCATCAGGGAGAGGGCCTCCTCCACGGTGGGCAACCGCCAGTCGCCATGGCCGGCCAGGCGACTGGCGTTGGCCGCTTCGATCCGCCTCTTCATGGCCCTTAGCGACATGATGTCAAAGCCGCTCCGCTGCCACATGAGGCTGGTGACTCGGTCCGTAACCGTGAGGGTGTCAGCGTTGTCCACCAGGGCGCCGATAAAATGGCCCTGAGGCCTGCGCTGGCTGTCGAAGAAGTTGTGGCGCCCAAGGATTTCCGGGAGTTCCGCCGTTGCCACCACTGCCGGGGCGTGGCGCAGGGCGATGGTCTTGACCGGGGCCAGGGCGGCGGTGGCTCGTGGCAGGCCTGTTTCCTGGACTTCTTCCTCCAGGCCGGACTTGACCGGATGGACCTTGGAGGCGTCAAAACGGTCCAGGAGGTTGGACTGCAGCCACTCCTTCAGGTCAGCATCAATGGCGAAATTCTTGTCCGTATAGCTCGACGCGCCTTGCCTGGCCATGCAGCGGTCGAGCAGTTCCCTGGGCGCGTCGATCTCCGCCAGCACCCGGGCGAATTTGATGCCCCGCTCCATGAGGCAGAGGCCGGGCGGATCCTGCCAGCCGTTGATGAAAAAGTAGTAGAAGCGTTCGCTGGCATGGCGTACCCTTTCCCGGCCGCCCCAGCTCTCAAAGGTGCCGAAGGTGTCGGCGGGGGTCAGTTCCCAGTCAATGGTAGGGTGGCCGGCGCTGCTGATTCCGAGTGTGTTAAACAGTTCCATGGTGGCTCCTTGTGAATATGGTCTGTAGGTGTTTAGGTGAATAGGCAAACAAGCAATCCACCACGTAGTTAAGTTTGGAACTGCCTGTCCGACCTGCAAGGGGTTACTCTTGGCGGAGGCGTTTGTGGCGGCACCCCTAACGGTCTACAGACTAAACAACCTCTCTTTTCTTGCCCGCTATTTTAAAGACAAGCGATTATTGCAATAGTATATTGCCGGAATAGCTTTCTGGCAATGGCGCGCTGGGCTGTTTGCGGCCCGCGCATCGTCGTTACACTGTTGCAACTTTGCGGCTCATATGAAGACCTTTGTTACCAGCCCGGGCTTTCCCCTGCCCCACGGCCCGACCCGTGTGGCCGTTGGCGTCAACTTTTCCCTGTTCTCCAGGCATGCCGAGGGGGTGGCCCTGCTGTTTTTTTCGTCGGCAGCCACCAAGCCCGGCGCGGTCATTAAACTCGACCCGGCCATCAACCGTACCGGCGATATCTGGCACGTCCTGGTGCACGACCTGCCGCCGGATATTCAGTATGGCTTTCGGGTGACCGGGCCCTATGACCCGGCCGGCTCCGGTCACCGGTTTGCCGCTGACCACGTGCTGCTCGATCCCTATGCCCGGGCTCTGGCCGGCGGCGAGCAGTGGGGCCGGATGCCAGATCCTGGTAGTGGCCATGAGCGGGGCTGGCTGCGGCGTTGCCTCCTACCGGACGCATCCTTTGACTGGGAGGGTGACCGGCCCCTGAACATTCCACTGCGGGACTCGGTGATCTACGAACTGCACGTCCGCGGTTTCACCAACCACGTGAGCGGTGCGGTGGCTCACCCGGGCACCTATGCCGGCCTGATCGACAAAATCCCCTATCTGCGCGAACTGGGGGTGACTGCCCTGGAACTCATGCCCGTGGCCGAGTTCAACGAGAACGAATTGCTGCAACACAATCCGGTCACCGGCGAGCGGCTGCGCAACCTTTGGGGTTACAGCCCCCTGGCCTTTTTCGCCCCCAAGGCGGGCTATGCCAGCGATTCCCACCACGGCAACCAGGTGCGGGAATTCAAGGAGATGGTCAAGGCCCTGCATCGGGCGGGCATTGAGGTCATCCTTGATGTGGTCTACAACCACACGGCCGAGGGCGGCGGCGATGGCCCGGTGGTAAGCTTCCGCGGCCTGGACAACACCATCTACTACATGCTCGACCGGCACAACCGCGACTATCTCAACTTTTCCGGCTGTGGCAACACCCTGCACTGCAACCATACGGTGGTGCGGCAGCTTATCGTGGACTGTCTGCGCTACTGGGTTACCGAGATGCACGTCGACGGCTTCCGCTTCGACCTGGCCTCGGTCATGGGCCGCGACGCCACGGGCAGGATCCTGGCCGACCCGCCCATGGTGGACCAGATCGCCGAGGATCCGGTGCTGTCCCGCACCAAGATTATTGCCGAGGCATGGGACGCCGGCGGACTGTACCAGGTGGGACGCTTCTCCGACAACCACCGTTGGGGCGAGTGGAACGGTCACTTCCGCGACGACGTGCGGGCCTTTCTCTGCGGCCAGGAGGACGCCGTGCGTCGCCTGGCCACCCGCATTGCCGGCAGTTCAGACCTCTATCAGCGCAGTACCCTGAGCCCGCTGAACTCCATCAACTTCGTCACCAGTCACGACGGCTTCACCTTGAGCGACCTGGTGAGTTACAACATCAAGCACAACCTGGCCAACGGCGAGGACAACCGCGACGGTTGCGACCACAACATCAGTTGGAACAGCGGTATTGAGGGCGACACCGGCAACCGCCGCATTCAGGCTCTGCGCGCCCGCCGGGTGCGGACCTTCGCGGTCATTCTCTTCCTTTCCCAGGGGGTGCCCATGCTGCTGGCCGGCGACGAGTTCGGCCGCACCCAGCAGGGCAACAACAACGCTTACTGCCAGGACAATGAACTGGGATGGGTCGATTGGAGTCTGGCCAGGAAGAACAAGGGGCTGCTCCGTTTCTTCCGGCTGCTCATCGCCATGCGCAAGGGCCATGCCGTGTTCCGGCGCACCACCTTTTTTCCGTCGGGCGAGAGTGAGGGGGGCGGTGAGATCCATTGGCAGTCCACGAAACGGGGCCAGCAGGATTGGTCGCCGGAGTGCAAGACCCTGGCCTTTCTACTGGACGGCCGGGCCGTGCCGGGCGCGGCGGATGGTGATTTCTTTGTTATGCTGAACGGCCACCGTCAGCCCCGGAGCTTTGAGCTGCCAGCACCGCGGAAGGGCTGCCAGTGGCTGCGGGTGATCGATACGGCGGCCCCGTCGCCCGGCGACATCGCTGCCCCCGGGCAGGGCGTGCCCATGGTCTCGGACAGCGTAGAGGTGGCGGCCATGGGCGCGGTGGTGCTCATGGCCGTGAGGCGATGATGGGGAAGAACCTGCCGACCTGATGGTCGGCGAGGTGGAGCGCTGCTGAGGCCGGAACCCGCTGCTGCTTGACTTTTTACCCTGTTTGGAATAAAGTCGCGCCTTTTCAGATCGTTGATTCGTCGGGTTTTCCGGCGGATTGGCATCATCCGGCCGGCTCCCCTTGCATCGGGGCAGCCTGCCCTACCACGGGAGCGCATGGGTGAAGGTCCAGGCCCTTAAGGGTTTCAAAGACATACTGCCCGCCGAAAGCGCGGTCTGGCAACTGATCGAACGGACCGCCCGCGAGGTCTTTCACCGCTTCGGCTTTGCCGAGATCCGGGTGCCTATCCTGGAGAAGACCGATCTGTTCGTCCGTTCCATCGGGGAGGCCACGGACATCGTCGAGAAGGAGATGTACACCTTCATCGACCGCAACGGCACCTCCCTCTCCCTGCGGCCCGAAGGCACGGCGCCGGTACTGCGCGCCTTCATCGAACACAGCCTGCACACGCTGCAGCCGGTGCAGCGGCTCTACACCATAGGCCCCATGTTTCGCCACGAACGGCCGCAGAAGGGAAGGCTCAGGCAGTTCCATCAGCTCTCGGCCGAGGTGCTGGGCGCGGATCATCCGCGGCTGGACGCCGAGGTCATGGCCATGGCCTGGATGGTGCTCACCGAACTCGGCCTTACTGTGCGCCTGGAGATCAACTCCCTGGGCTGCCCGGCCTGCCGGCCCGACTTCAAGGCGGCCCTGGATGATTTTCTTGCGGCCCGCGCCGGTAGCCTTTGCGAGGACTGCGAACGGCGGCGGCTCACCAACCCGCTGCGCGTTTTGGACTGCAAGAGCAGCCATTGCCGGGAACAGTATCAGACGGCGCCGGCCATCATCGACTACCTCTGCCCGGGCTGCGCCGAGCACTTCACCGCCGTGGAGCAGGGGCTGGATCTGCTGGGTATCCCAGCCATGCGCAACAAGTTCATGGTGCGCGGATTGGACTACTATACCCGCACCACCTTTGAACTGGTGACCGACCAGTTGGGCGCCCAGAGCGCGGTGGGAGCCGGCGGCCGCTACGATGGCCTGGTGGCCCAACTGGGCGGGCCCAAGCTGCCGGGCATCGGCTTTGGCATGGGCATGGAGCGGCTGGCCCTGCTGCTGGCCGAGCAGGGTGCTGGCACCACCCCGGCCACCATCGACCTCTATCTCGCTGCCCTGGGCGAGACCGCGTGCAAGCAGGGCTTCCGCATGGCGCACGCCCTGCGTGGCCAAGGCGTGCGGGTAGCCATGGAACATGACAACAAGAGCTTGAAAAGCCAGATGAAGCAGGCCGGCAAGCTGGGCGCGCGCTTTGCCCTCATTCTGGGCGACGAGGAACTGGCCAGCGGCCAGGCGGTGCTGCGCGACATGACCGCCGGCAGCCAGGACACCCTGGCCTTGAGCGACAATCTACAGAATTGGGCGGCCGCTCTGGCCGCAAGAATCTTGGTGGGCTGAGACCCAGCCAACAAGGAGTAAACCATGGAAAGCATGGGCGGGCTGCGGCGCAGCCATAACTGCCAGGCGCTGGGCGGTGGCGATATGGGCAAGGAAGTCACCCTCATGGGGTGGGTGCTCAGGCGCCGCGACCACGGCGGGGTGATCTTCATCGACCTGCGCGACCGCTGGGGCATCACCCAGGTGGTCTTCAACCCGGAGGTCAACCCCGAGGTGCACGCCAAGGCCCACGACCTGCGGAGCGAGTGGGTGATCGCGGTGCGTGGCCGGGTTATAGAGCGACCCGCCGGCATGGTCAACCCTAAGCTGGCCACCGGCGCCATCGAGGTGCTGGTCGGTGAGTTGCGTATCTTGAACGTCAGCAAGACGCCGCCCTTTCCCTTGGACGAGGAGATCGAGGTGGCCGAGGGGCTGCGTCTGAAATACCGCTACCTCGACCTCAGGCGGCCGGAGATGACCAGCAACCTGGTGATGCGCCACCAGGCGTGCCAGGCCATGCGCAGTTTTCTCAACAGCCAGGACTTCCTGGAGATCGAGACGCCGATGCTCACCCGCTCCACCCCGGAGGGCGCCCGCGACTATCTGGTGCCCAGCCGGGTCAACCCGGGCCGCTTCTACGCCCTGCCCCAGTCGCCCCAGCTCTTCAAGCAGATCCTCATGGTGGCGGGCATGGACCGCTACTACCAGATCGTCCGCTGCTTCCGCGACGAGGATCTGCGCGCCGACCGCCAGCCCGAGTTCACCCAGATCGACCTGGAACTGTCATTCGTCGAAGAGGAAGACCTCTACACCGTGGCCGAGGGCATGATGAAGGAGCTCTTCCGCGCCACCCTGGGCGTGGAACTGACCCCGCCCTTCCCGCGCATGACTTACGCCGAGGCGATGCGCCGTTTCGGCAACGATAAGCCCGACCTGCGCTTTGCCATGGAGCTGGTGAGCCTGACCGACCTGGTGGCCCATTGCGGCTTCAAGGTCTTTCAGACCGTGGTCGAGTCCGGCGGTCTGGTGAAGAGCATCAACGCCAAGGGGTGCGCCGATTTTTCCAGAAAGGATTTGGACGATCTCACCGCCTATGTGGCCCAGTTCGGGGCCAAGGGGTTGGCCTGGGTCAAGGTCAAGGAAAACGGCGAGTGGCAGTCGCCCATCGCCAAGTTCTTTACCGACCAGGAAAGGGCTGACATGGCCGCGGCCCTCGATGCCGTACCCGGCGATCTGCTCTTCTTCGTGGCCGACACCACCACCGTGGTGCATCAGGCCCTGTCGGAACTGCGGCTGGAGTTGGCCCGGCGGTTGGGGTTGTTGAAAAAGGAGAGCTTCTCTTTCCTCTGGGTCACCGACTTTCCCCTGCTGGAGTACGACCACGAGGAGAAACGCCACGTCGCCGTGCATCACCCCTTCACCGCGCCGCGCGAGGAGGATATCGCGCTCTTGGACACCGAGCCCGGTAAGGCGCTCTCCCGCGCCTACGACCTGGTGCTGAACGGCACCGAGATCGGCGGCGGCTCCATCCGCATCCACCGCCAGGACATGCAGGACAAGGTCTTCCGCGCCTTGGGCATCAGCCCCGAGGAGGCAACGGACAAGTTCGACTTCCTGCTCCGCGCCCTGGAACTGGGCGCCCCGCCCCACGGCGGCATGGCCTTCGGCCTCGACCGGTTGCTCATGATCCTCGCCGGCCGCGAGTCGATCCGCGACGTCATCGCCTTCCCCAAGACCCAGAAGGCCACCTGCCCTCTGACCGAGGCCCCGTCGTCGGTGGCCAGGAAACAGCTCACGGAACTGCATTTGCGGCCGGATTGGAAGGAGTAAAAAGAATTTCTTCCTCAAAAGGACACTAACCCGACAACAAGAACGGGGAAAATAATGACAAAAAGATTCCACGAAATCCGTGATCCTGTTGCGGTATTTGTCAAAATCGACACCGCCGAACGTGAAGTTCTCAATTCAGTTCCTGTGCAGCGCCTTCGGCATATTCACCAGCTTGCCTTGACCTATCTTGTTTACCCGGGTGCTACGCACCGACGGTTCGAGCATTCCCTGGGAGTGTTGCATCTTGCCAGCCGGGTTTTCGATGTAATCACCGACGAGGAAAACCGGCATGAGGGCTGCCGGGATATTTTTCCGGCCACCGACGAGTTGCGATATTGGCGGCGCGTTCTTAGGATGGCGGCACTTTGTCACGATATCGGCCACTTGCCATTTTCTCATGCGGCCGAAGAATTGCTGCCCGATAAGAAAACCCACGAGGACCTTACCCTTGTTTTGATCAAAAGTCCGGAAATGGAACGTCTGTGGAATTCTCTCACACCGCCCCTGAAGAGTGACCATATCGCCAAACTGGCCTTGGGACCGAAGGAATTGCCCACGGCAACATTCACTAGCTGGGAGGCCATCCTTGCGGAAATCATCACCGGCAATGCCTTTGGTGTCGATCGTATTGATTATTTACTCCGTGATTCGCTGCATGCCGGGGTGGCCTACGGAAAATTCGATCATTATCGTCTGATCGACACGTTGCGGATTCTGCCATCGGGTGAAAACCACCAATCTGAACCGACCCTCGGGGTGGAAGCGGGTGGACTGCACTCCGCCGAAGCCCTAATTCTGGCTAGGCACTTCATGTTCACCCAGCTTTACTGTCATCCGGTCCGGAGAATTTACGACATTCACTTGAAAGAGTTTTTGCTTGCTACCTTGCCAGGGGGGAAATATTCAACCGACATTCACAGTCATCTCCAGATCACTGATGCCGAAATCACCACCGAAATCCGCAAAGCGGCGGCAGATGAAAAAAATCCAGGCCATCTGCCGGCCCTTACTATCTGTAATCGGGGGCATTACCGTCTGCTATATGAAAGAAACCCGGATGACATCAAAGTCAATTTGGAATCCGTGAAAATGATCTATGAAGCTGTATCTGCTGAATTTGGCGCGGAAACCGTGCGCCGCGACCAATACAGTAAAAACGCCGGAATTATAGATTTTCCTGTACTTACCTCCATGAATGGAATAGTTTCATCTTGGGTTTTATCCGAAATCATCCCTACCATTCCCTCAATTGTCGTTGACTCTGTTTTCATCAGCCCCATGGTTAAAGAAAAAGCCGTCCGATGGCTCGCGGAAAACAAGAAGGATATTATCCAGAGGATGGAAGAGGAGGAAGATCAATGAAAAGAATGGCTCGCGTCGCAATACTGCTTTCGTTAGTTGAAAAATTAGAAAATAATGGTAGTTGGTGCGGAGAAACCCATATCCAGAAAGCAACCTATTTCTTGCAGCAGATGCTGGAAAGCGATCTTGGGCACGATTTTATCCTTTATAAGCATGGACCATATTCTTTTGATCTGAGTGAAGAATTAGGCAGCCTCCGGGCCGACAACTTGTTAAAGGTCGTGCCGCAGAACCCTTATGGGCCACGCATGCTGCCAGGGCGCGCTTGGGCTGACCTTAAGGAAACTTTCCCTAAAACCATTAACCGCTATGCAGAGAAAATTGCCTTCCTGGGTCATTGGCTTGGCAATAAAAATGTAGCGGAACTGGAAAAACTTGCCACCGCCCTTTACGTCACCAAGGAACTGCAGGTTGAAGAGAGGCAACGTGCAGAGAAAATTCATGCTCTGAAATCGCATGTTTCCCTGGAAGAAGCGCAAACGACTCTGATCGAACTCGATAGGCAGATGGATGCCGCGAGGGGACTTTTAGCCGCTGCGTAAGCAAAGACCACTCCAAAGAAGACACGGGGGCTATCTGAGCAAGAGGTCATATCTTTCACAAGTCAACGAAGGTGCTGCCCGCCCTTACCATGGTCAGCTTTTCTGTAAGCGCCTGCAAAACGGTTCCCGCAGCAGCATACCTTGAACAGCATAGGCAGCACACAGGCAGGGTTAATGGGAGTTTTCCCAAAAAGTCACCTTCCTGCTCACCGACGCCCGGCGCCGGTGGCCAGGAAGCAGTTGACGGAGTTGTATTTGCGGCCGGATTGGAAGGAGTAAAGGCTTTTTTGAAGGCAGTCGGTGCTGGTACCGAAGGGGGCGGCCACTTCTCAAGGCAACTTGTTGGCATTTCCCCGACTAGTTTCTCGAATCATCCTCCGAGGGCACCATGCCTGCTGGGTTCGACTTTGGGCGTGCATTAGTTGACAAGCTCGATGAGTGGGTAGACGGCCTCGCCGCTCCACTAATGCCTCCTCGTCAGTTCGTCGAGGGTTCTGAGGTTGTTCGCCTGGAATTCCGTGAACACAGACCCCATGCAGTCATGATTGGAAAGTGCATCCGGGCAGTGAGTGGCATTCATGCGGCGCTCGTGCTCGCAGATTTGGGCTATGTAACAGAGTGCGCCTCCCTGTTGAGAATCGTTTCCGACTTCTGTATCGAAATTAATGCAATAGGCGAGGCACTGAATAGTGGGGGTGAACTCCCGCGTGCCGTGGGAAGCTTTGTAAACGCGTACTTTGTCCCCTTGCCACGAACTCCCGAGGCGTTTGCTGCGGCAGAGCGCGGCAACTATGTAAGTCGCGAAGAGTTGATGAAGGCAGAAGTGCGGCAGGCTAACAATGCGAAGCTGGACCGGGTGCAGTTACTGACCACGCATAGGTTCCTAAACAAGACCTATGACGCGTATGTGCATGGCGCTTATGAAACGGCTATGGACCTGTTCGATTCAGATACTGGTCGTTTCATGTTGCACGGCCATCCGTCACGATACAAGCGGCAGGAATTTGTCGAGGCAGTTCTCCTGAAACTTCACGAAGTTGTTGTAGCTCTTGAAGTCACTGCCGCCGCGACGGCTTCTTCGGCAATTTTCGAGGCGGCGCGAAACGCGAGGCGTACGATGGACGCTTCTGAGCCGTGGAGAATAGGCTGAATTAGAGGGGAAACGAGAGGGAGAAACGGGACGCTCCGGCTTTAGTGACTTAGGGGCAGCCCGCCTGTCAGTAAATATCCAGTTGAACTTTGATCGCCTCGTTTATCCTGAGCATGTCTGCATCGGAAATCAGACCCGCACGTTTATACAGTCGTAATTTGCTTACCGTGGCCAACTGATCGGCCATGGCCTTGCTCTCTTTGTCGTCAAATAAAACCCGGACCTCGCTTGGATAAAGATGATCGGTCTTGCTGGTCAGCGGCACGACTTGCACGCGATTGAGGAATTTGTTGGCGGCATCGTTGCTGACGATCACCGCCGGGCGTTTTCTCCTGATCTCGCCGCCCACGCTGGGATCGAAGTTAACCCACCAGACCTCACCCCTTTTCATGTGCAATGTCCTGAAAAGTTGTTTCCGCCCAATCCAAGGCCTCGGCCTCCCGTTTTTTGTCTTTTGCCATCTGGGAGTAGGATAGTTCCATGTTAGGGCGAATTACATACGGACGAACCAAATCCTCCACAAATTTGCTGATTTTGCGCGGGCCGACGGTCTTGTAAAGGCCGGTGTAAACCTCTTCATCCACGGTTATGGTCAATTTTTTTTGCATCGGCATCCTCCCTTGTTATGCGTGTAGTATACGTGTAACAAAGGGGTATGTCAATGACTCGGCAACTTCCGGTACCAACCCAGGCAAGAATGTCTCTTTGACAAATTGTAGCCAAATGGCTACAATTTGTTCATGGTGGAGATTCGGAAAACTGAAATCTTTGTCAAATGGCTTGATGGCCTGCGTGATTTAAGGGCGCGTGCCAAGGTGCAAGCGCGCATTGAACGGTTGGCGGCGGGCAACCCCGGTGATGTTGAATCGGTGGGTGAAGGGGTTTATGAGCTTCGCATTCACTATGGCCCGGGATATCGGGTCTATTTTGTACAGCGTGGCTGGGAACTGGTGATATTGCTGGCGGGCGGCGACAAGCGTACGCAGACCAAGGACATTCAAACCGCGTTGCGTCTGGCGCGGGAATAGGAGCGGATCATGGCACTCAAAACAACCCGTTATGATGTCGCAGACCATCTGAGAACCCAAGAAGAAATGGCCTTGTATCTGGACGCCTGCATTGAGGAAAGCGGCGGTGACGCCTTGTTCATCGCCAAAGCCTTGGGAGACATTGCCCGTGCTAAGGGCATGGCCCAGATTGCCGTGGAAACGGGCCTCTCGCGCGAGAGCCTGTACAAGTCATTGTCAGGAGAGCGTAATCCCGCTTTTGACACGGTTCTCAAAGTGGTCAAGGCGCTTGGTCTAAAGTTGCACGCTACCGCGGGATAGCCAGGTTCGGCTGCATTATGTCCCGGGCAATCTCGGCCACCTGCGGATCGGGGT
>DYDL01000314.1 GCA_020717925.1 Desulfocapsa sp. | reverse complement strand
TATGCCGAGGCCGACCCGCGTTACGACGTGGAAGGCATTGATACGGCCCATAAGCTTGTCATCCTCATGACCCTGGCCTATGGCATGCATGTGGGGCTGGATGATATCAGCATCGAGGGCATCTCGCGCATCGAGCCCACTGACCTGGCCTTTGCCCGGGAGTTCGGCTACCGCATCAAGCTCCTGGCCATCAGCCGCAACCATGGCAGCCATGTCGAGGCCAGGGTGCACCCGACCATGATCCCGGAAGACCATATGCTGGCAAGTATTAACGGCGCCTTTAACGGCATTCATTTCACCGGCGACATGGTGGGCGACGTGCTGCTCTATGGCAAGGGCGCCGGCAAGATGCCAACTGGCAGCGCCGTGGTGGCCGATGTGGTGGATATCGCGAGAAACATCCTGCACGGCGCGGTCAACCGGGTGCCGAGCCTTTCGTTTCAGCCCGAGCATTTTCGGCCCGCCGCCATTACGCCCATGGACGAGCTTACCGGCCCCTATTACTTCCGCATCAGCGCCGTGGATAAGCCGGGAGTGCTTTCCACCATTGCCGGCATCCTGAGCCAGCACAACATCTCCATTGAGAGCGTGCTGCAGAAGGGGAGAAGGGCGGAGGGCGCCGTGCCGATCGTCATCGTCACACACGATGCGCGGGAAAAGGACGTGAGCCAGGCTCTGGCCGAGATCGATGCCCTTGACATGGTAACCGAACCCACGGTCAAGATTCGTATCATGACCGACGACCATCTGGCCGGCAGCGGGGCAGAGTAATGAAGTACGTCATCCTGGTGGGCGACGGCATGGGCGATCATCCCATGGCTGAACTGGAGCATCGGACGCCTCTGGCCGCGGCCAGCACCCCGGCCATGGACGCCCTCTGTCGCCAGGGGCAGCTCCGCCGCTTGCGCACCATTCCGCTGGGCTATCCGCCGGGCAGCGACGTGGCCAACCTCTCGCTCATGGGCTACCGGCCCGAGGAGGTCTATACCGGCCGCGCCCCTCTGGAGGCTGCCAGCATGGGCGTGGCACTGGCCGCGGATGAGACTGCCTTCCGCTGCAATCTGGTGACCGTGGCTGACCGCGACGATGGCGGTCTGACCATGGTGGATTACAGCGCCGGCCACATTACCACACCCGAGGCGGCCGAGCTGGTCCAGGCCCTGGCTCAGCAACTGGGCAACGAGCAGATGCGCGTCTACCCGGGGGTCAGCTACCGTCACCTGCTGGTTTACAAGGGCGACTACGGCCAACTGACCACGGTGCCGCCCCATGACCATACCGGCCGCGAGGTGACCCCGTACTGGCAGGCATATGACGGGACCGGCCTGGGAGAGTTCATGCGCCAGGCCCGGGCGCTGTTGCCCGGGCTGCCGGTCAACCGGCAACGGGCTGCGGCCGGCAAGTCCATGGCCAACGCGGTCTGGCTCTGGGGCGAGGGGCGCACCCCGGCCATGAAGAGCCACAGGGAGCTGTTCAACATCAGCGGCGCCCTGATCTCGGCCGTTGACCTGTTGAAGGGCATCGGCGTTTGCGCCGGCATGGAGATCATCAACGTGCCTGGCGCCACCGGCTATCTCGACACCAATTACGGTGGCAAGGTGGAGGCAACGCTCGCCGCCAGCCGCCGTCTTGATCTGGTCTTCGTCCATGTCGAGGCTCCGGACGAGGCGGGCCACGAGGGTTCGCTGGCCAAGAAGCTGCGGGCGATCGAGGACTTCGACGCCAAGATCGTGGCGCCGGTGCGCGCTGGCCTGGAGGCAACGTCTGAGCCCTTCCGGCTGGTGGTGGCCATGGACCACCTTACGCCCCTGGCCATCCGCACCCACTCCGACGAGGAGGTGCCGGTTATCCTCTACGATTCCCAAGGGAGCTGGCCGGCGTGCGGGCTTGCCTACACCGAGGCCAACGCCGTTAACACCGGCGCGCCGCTCCAGGACGGGCAGGCCCTCTACCGCCTGCTCCTCGCCTAGATCTCATGACCGCCCCGGACGCCGAGCTCCACTGCGAACAGACCAGGATGCGCGTCCTCTACGGAGATACCGACGCTGGCGGCGTGGTTTATTACGCCAATTACCTGCGCTTCTTCGAGGCTGGGCGCACCGAGTTCATGCGCAGCCGCGTCCTCACCTATCGCGACCTGGAGACTCAGGGCTTTATCCTGCCGGTGGTGGAATGCCATGCCCGCTACAAGGCCTCGGCCCGCTACGACGACCTGCTGGTCGTCCACAGCCGCCTGACTGAACTGCGCCCGGTATCCTGCCGCTTCGATTACCGCATCGAGCGGGCAGAGGACAACCGGTTGCTGATGAGCGGGTATACCGTGCATGCCGTGGTAGACCGGC
>DYDL01000080.1 GCA_020717925.1 Desulfocapsa sp. | reverse complement strand
AGCTGCCACCTAAAGGTGGGGGTTTTAACCCTCCCAAGGGGAGACAATAAGTGATGAGCGTTTCAGTAGGATCCTTGCTCACCTTCATATCGGAAATGCCAACAATAACCTTCATACTGCCAGTCGTTCCTTGGACCCTCGCCAAAAGGGCCGCATACTTGTATTGTAACCGTCACTTCCGGTAGGAAGTGGCCGCGACCTGACTGAAGTGGTGCTTCAGCCGAGAAATGCTTTCCGAATGCCCGATAAAAAGATAACCGCCACTCATCAGACTGCCGAAAAATTTATTCACCAATTCCTGCTGGGTCTCACTATTGAAATAAATCATGACATTGCGGCAAAAGATGATATCAATGCTTTCCCGCCAGGGGAATTCATCCATGAGGTTGAAACGTTTAAAGGTGATACGCTGGCGCAACGCGTTGTTTACTTTAACATACCCGGCCGCGTTGCGGACCCCTTTCTGGAAATATTTCTTCAGAACAGAGGGTGGCACCTTGGCCAGACGATCCTCTGGGTAGACGCCTTGCTGTGCCATATCCAGCACCTTGGTGGAAATATCGGTGGCCAGGACGCGGTAACTCCAACCCGGGCAGGAATGCGCGGCCAGATACTCCTCCAGCACCATGGCGATGGTATACGGTTCCTCCCCGGACGAACAGGCCGCCGACCAGATGTTAATCTCCCGCGGCACGGCCGCAGCCTCTTTTATCAACCCCGGCAGGACAGTAGCGGCCAGAAAGTCAAAATGCGGTTGTTCACGGAAAAAACTGGTGAAATTGGTGGAAACGGAGTTGATCAGGTTGATGAGTTCCTCGCCTGAGGCGTCCCGCATTACCAGCGCATAATAATCTTTGAAGGAAGAAAGGCCGCAGGCCCGGAGCCGCTTGCCCAGACGGGCGTTCAACAGCTCCTTTTTCCCGGGCTTCAGATAGATCCCGGTTTTTTCGTAGACCAGTGCACTGAACTGTGTAAACTGGCTGTCGGTAAGTTGGGGTATGCGGATGATTGTGGTCACCGCCCGCTCCCGCTGGCGCTGGGCAACAAACCCCGCCATCCCGGTTCACGGCGCCCGCTGCTCCCTTTACCCGCCTTGCGCACCGCCCCTACACCGTTTCCAGGGTCTCGAGTACGCCCTTGCCGACCACCCGGTCCGCGTCAAGCAGGATCTGGACATGACCCTTGGCCTTGGCCATGCCCAGAATGTAATCCGCGTCAAGATGGGTGCCAAAGGCCGGCGGCGGCTCGATCTCCGCGGCGGTCACATTAAGAACCTCGGACACCGAATCGACCAGCAGCCCGACCTGGATGGGACCGGATGGACCTTCGATTTCCACGACAATGATGCAGGTGCGTTCGTCGTATTCCTTCGCCGCCATGCCGAACTTCAGCCTGAGATCAAGCACCGGTATGACCCGGCCCCTGAGGTTGATCACCCCCTTGACGTAGGGCAGGGTATGAGGCACGGCGGTGATCTCCATCACCCCGATGATCTCGCGGACCTTGAGAATGCCCACGCCATACTCTTCCTTGCCCAGCACAAAGGTCAGGTATTTACCTTCCAGCCCCTTCAGGCTTTGCGTGCCTTCCAGCTTGACATCCGTTGCTTCATCCATGCTCTGTTCTCCTTATAGGCGGCGCGGCCGAGCGGACACCATGGCCTGGCGATCGACGGGCAGCGGTCACTCCCTGGCGTCGCTGGCCGCGACCAGTCCGGCGAGATCGAGGATCAGCCCGACCCGGCCGTCGCCCAGGATAGTGCCACCCGCCACCCCTTTGATGTCTTTCATGTAGCCCCCCAGACTCTTGATGACCACTTCCTGCTTACCGAGCAACTCGTCGACCAGCAAGGCGCGCTTGCCCCACTCGCTCTCGATGACCACCACGATGCCCTCGCAGGGATCGGTATAGGTGGACTTCACTCCGAACGCCTCGTAAAGCCGGATGATGGGAATCAGGTGGCCCCGGATGCGCAGCGTCTCTCCCCGGCCGTGCACGGTGTTGTACTGCTCCTGCTGGGGCCGGATGGATTCCTGGATGGCAATGGTCGGGATGATGTAACGTTCCTCCCCTACCCGCACAACGATGCCATCGATGATGGCCAGGGTCAGGGGCAACTTGATGACGAACTGCGAGCCGGCGCCGGGCGTGCTCACCACCTCAACCTTGCCCCGCAGCTTTTCCACCCCTTTCTTGACCACGTCCATGCCGACCCCCCGACCCGAGACGTCGGTAATCTTGTCGGCGGTGGAAAAGCCGGGCAAGAAAATCAGGTTGTTGATCTCATGGTCGGATATGTCATCATCGGCGCTGATCAATCCCCGCTCAATGCCCTTCTTCCGTATTTTTTCGGTATTCAGGCCATGACCATCGTCCTCGATCTCGATGATGATGGAGCTTCCTTTTTGATAGGCGCGCAGATTAACGGTGCCGGTCGCGGGCTTACCCAACTTCTCGCGCTCCGCGGGCGGCTGCACCCCGTGATCCACCGAGTTGCGGATCATGTGCACCAAGGGGTCATAGATGGAATCAACCATATTACGGTCGATCTCGGTTTCTTCCCCGGTCATGACCAGGTCCACCAGCTTACCGGACTTCTGGGAAAGATCGCGCACCAGCCGGGTCATCTTCTGGAAGGTCTGGCGGATGGGCACCATGCGCATGGCCATGGCGGTCTTCTGCAGTTCGGTGGTGATGCGACTCAGTTGGCCGATATCCCTCGTCAGTTTGGGGTCGGAGATGGCTGCGACCATCGGGTTCTGCTTGACCATGACCTGCATGATGACAAGCTCGCCCACCGCGTTGACCAGGCTGTCAAGCTTTTCAATATCCACCTTGATGGTGGCGCCGATTTTTTTCTGCGCCGCCTGCGAGGGAGGCGCGGACGCGGATTGTCGCTCCGCCACGGCGGCCGGATCCGCCGGGGCAACGGCCGTGGTCTGGGGCGCGGCAACGGCCCGGGCCACAGGGCTCTCCTGCTCCGGCACCGCCGCGCTGCCCCCCTGCACGGCCTGCACCCTGCGCACGTAATCGCTGATATCGAACTTCTTATAAAGAGACGGTCCCTTCTGCAGGACATCCTTGATATTCGCGACCATGGTCCGCAGGTAATCGCCTACCGAAAGCACGATGTCGATGACCGCGGCATCCATGGCCCGCTTGTCGTTCCGCACGTCATCCAGCAGATTCTCGGTGGCATGGGCGAGTTTGTTGATGTCTGTCAGGTTCAGGAAACCGGAAACGCCCTTGATGGTGTGGAAGGGCCGGAAGATGTTGTTGATGATGTCCTTATCGTCGGGATTGTGTTCCAGTTCCAGGATATTGGCCTCAATGGACTCCAGGTGCTCAAAGGCCTCTTCGATGAAACCGCCGAGCAACTCGGTGTCCTTGAGAAAGTCGGGCAGATTTTCCAGGGCTGCCGCCTCGCCGTTCGCGGCGCCAGGCGGCGCTTCGGCCGCTGCCGGCGGCGGCGCCTCGGCCGCCGGTGGCGACGACTCCGCGCCACTGGCCGGGGCGCCCCCCTCCATGGCCTGCCGCTCCACCTTCAGGCCGATCTCCTGCATGATGGCACAGTACGTGTCAATCTCGGCCTTGCCTGCCTGCCCCTCCTTGCGGAGCACCTCCTGCATCTCACTGATACACTTGCCCAGGTGCTCGAAATTGGTGGCGGAATCATCCAACTCACCCATGATGATCTTGCCCAGGGCATCCAGAAAGATTTTACCCATCTGCCCCAAGGCTGGAGAGACTTCCCCTTGCTGACTGCCGATCAACTGCTCGACCAGGGTCACCAGTTCGCCCACAACGGACAGGTCGCCAGGCTCGATCATCAGGATCTTCAATGCCATGTCATCAAGAATCTCAGGCACTGTCTTCTGTTCCGCCATGGATGAACTCCTGTAACTATCCAGTTCAGGATGAAAAACCAAGGATTACCCCGACCTGGAAACCCGCCCAAATAACCCGCGCGGTTTTCTCCCGGCACAATTTTCGTCCTTGAACTTTTACCCAAAAAACCATTGTGTTGGCAAGCAATTTCAATGCAGTCGGTACGCCGCCACCGCCTTTTATGACGATCGGACCCGGACTACCGGGCCGTGTCAAGCAGGGCCGGATCAACCTGTCTGATATAATCCTCCAGATAGCCCAGGTTCTGGCGTACCTTTTCCAGCATGGTTGAAGTCGCGCCGGGATAGCGGCTTTCCGCGCCCTTCAGGAGTTTCCACGACTCCATAAGCACTGTTTTTTTGCGCTCCTGGCTGGCGGTCTGCCGGGCCTGGACAAAAAGGGCCGAGGCCTGTCCCCGGGTCTGCTTGATGGCAAGGTCCGACGCCTCCCCCAGCTTTTCCCTGGCCTGAGATTGATAGCCGGTTTCCAGCAAAGCGGTAAAAATGGCGATGGCCTCGTCATACTTGCCCGCATCAAGAAGCTGCAAGCCGTTCTCCCACGCACTGCCCGCCTCCTGCTCCGGCGACGTCTCCTGGGTTTCCTCGGCAAGGAACTTGGCCTGCCGCGCCTTGACCAGAGCCTCATGCACCATGGCCTGCTGGTCACGGTCCATATCCTCCCTGGCCGCCAGCCCCTCCAGCACGTCCAGTGCGCGCGCAAACTCCCGAGCCTCGATCAGGGCATCGACCTCGGTCAGCCGCGCGGGCAACCACTCCCCGCTCTTTTCCTCGGCCATCTCCAGCAACCGGCGGCCCCTTTTGGCCAGCACGCTGGCCGGCGCCTGTTCCTCCAGTCGCGCCACGCCCTGGCGGAGTTCACCTGACACCTGCCGACCGTCAAAAAGAAGATAGGCGCGCAACACGGCGAGAAAACCGGGAAAGTCGGGCGACTGCGCGTCCGCGTCCCGCAACAGTTCCAGTTGCTCCGCCACCCAGCGCTCCACGCCATGCAGGGCGTTGCCATAACGGTCAAGCCTTTCGTAGCGGCCGCTGGCCTCCGCCACCCGGCCAACGGCCAGAAGAAGATCAGCCGTAAGGCGCAGCCTGGTAACATCCTCATCCGACAATAACTCGCCGCTCTCCTCCCCGGCAAGGACATTGGCCGCCGCCTCGAACTGCCCGGCCTGCAACAGGGCAAGACCGAACTGTTGCCGTGCCTCGGGCAACAGTGACGCGGCGGGCAGGCTGGCGGTTGGCAAGCTGGCCTCGGGGGGGTTGGCCGCTGACCGGACGGCAAAGGATGCGGTTCCCAGCGCTAAAATCGCATCACAGCCGCTGCCCAGGTAGCTGATATCCCTGTCGAAAAGTTCCCCACCCCGTTGGCCGGGCGCACCATCTTCCTGGTCCTGGTTTTCCTGCCCCGCCTGCCGGCTTGCCATCTCGTACTGGTCGCGCAGCTCACCCACCTCGTCCAGACAGCGGCCCCATCCCGCTGGCCGGTCGGCCAGGCCAAGGTCGGTCAACTGCCGCTCCACGACCTGCCAGCCCGCCAACCGCGCCTGATAAAAACCGAGCCTGCGATCCAGTAGCGCCCGACCGAGCATGGCATCCTCCGGCTCGCGGACCGCCCGCGCCTGCATGTCCGGTTGGGGCGGTGCGGGGACCAGGGGCAAGGGCGCCATTTCCGGAACCGCGACCTTCTCGGGCCGCACCGGCACCGACCGGACCCTGGCAACACAAGATGAGGTGCAAACCCCGGCCGCCACCAACACCAGAACCCATAAGCATGACAAACGTTTCATTGCCCCTCTTTCCCCACTTGCCAGTATGGCGCAAACTGTCGGCGCGGTTCCAGGGCGCCGTTCGCGGTGATCTTGCCAAAGGTGACCGTGCTGGGCGCGCCGCCGATGCGCGAAAAAAAGCGGTGGTCACCTTGACGACGACTGACGCCCGGCGCCACCACCTCACCCGTCAGCACCTTGCCGCCGTTGCCGGAGTCAATCGCTATCTCAACCTGCCCCAGGTCGTCCGCCATGAGGGGCAAGGCGACCATATCGGAAAATACGACATCGGCCAGCTCGAGCCGATCGGCGTCACCCCTCGCCAGCATGATGGCATCGGCCAACCTGATCCACACCGGCAAGGCGCCGACAGCGCCGCTGACCCTGGTGGTCTTGCGCACCATCGGTCGGTTGTCGTCAAAGCCGACGTAGGCGACAACCACGTCGCCCTGCTCCGCCGCAAACCCGGCGCCGTCATCGCTCAGCCTGGGTACCATGCCGGCAAAGACACCATTGGTGAACTGGTTGGCGGTGCCGGTCTTGCCGAGCACGGGCACCCGGAGATTGAGATTGCTCAACAGCCGTTCCTTCTCCTGATCGTGGCTGTGCAACCCGACCGCGCCATCCGCGCCATTGCCGGTGCCATATCTTACCACATTGCGCAGGATGTCGGCCAGCATGACCCTGGTGGCGTGGTCCACCACCTGTTGCGGGCGGAGTTCAGGCTTATAGATGATTTCGCCGTCGCTGTCCTCGATGCGCTCGATGATGGTGGCCGCCGTCCCGGCCGGGATCCCGTCGACTGGCACAAAACGACCGGCGCCAAGCACCCCCTCATAGGCCCGGGCCAACTCCAGCAAGGTAATGACGTTGGAGCCGAGCGGAAAGGAAAGCACCGGCTCCAGACGACTCTCAATGCCGAGAGCCCGGCAGAGCCCCATGACATACTGCAGGGCCACCATAACCCGGAAATCGGGCACACTCCGCAGAACCTCGTCACTGTATGGGGGCAGGTTTGCCAATTTTTCATACTCAGCCTGCAAGGTGTCCTGCAACTGGTCAATGGTGGCCACGCTAAGCAAGCCGTCGACCATGACGTCTTCCATCAGACCCGGGGATAGATCAGGATGGGTGCGCGGCTGGTCCAGGCTGCGACGCAATTCGAGCAGCCGCAAAAAGTTTCTTTGCAGAACCTCGTTACGCACCTCGGCCTCTTCCGCGTTGGACGGGGGATTGTCCGCGTTCTGTCCAGCCTCGTCCTGCCAGGTCTCATTGTCGGAAAGGAACTTCGCAAAGTCGCCGCCATATTGGAGCCGCTTGAGACGCGCAAGTTCCTCGGCCCGACCGGAAAAGACGAGGTCCGGCTCCAGTTCCGCCTTGGCCCGCTCAAAGGCGGCCGCCCGCAGAGTCTCGTCGTTGACGATGATACCAAAGGTATCACGGATGCGGTGCGTATATTCCTCATTAGCCTCGCCAGGCAGCGGCCCCATCTTGACCTGAGCCACAACCTCCTTGAACTGTGCCGGGGTAAGTTGGTCGAGCAGGTGATACAGAAGCCAAATGGTTGCGAGGTTCTCCGATTTGACGCCAGCCCAGTTCATGGTGACTTCCGCATAGGGGCTTTTATGGTCAGGCCTTGGGAAATACGCGGTGTTCTGGAAGACGAAGACGTTTCGTTCATTGTTCAAGGTGTCGAGGTTGCTCCAACCGAGTTGCAGGGCGGCACAGTAGGCCAGCGTCTTGATGGACGACCCCATGGAGCGCCGGGCATCGACGGCGCGGTTGAAAAAGCGGTTTTCGCTGCCACCTGCCATGGCCCGGATGCGCCCCTCCCGCAAGGCGAGGATCGCACCCTGCAATAGGGGATATTTCTCCAGATCCAGCAGCCATGCGCCACTGCCCTGCTCGACACCGCGCACGCTCACGTAGACCAGATCACCGGGCCGTAAACGGTCAAGCAGCATGGGCAGATCGTCGGGCGCGGCCTCGCTCCAGGCGGTGCGCTCATAGCGGATCAGGGGGGCAAGCAGGTTTTCAAGTCCGGCCTGGTCGATACGGCCAATGGCACCCCCAGCAATGCCGGGCTTTTCAAAACTTACCTGTACCAGCGGCGCGGTCCCCTGCTCCACGACCACTACCCTGCCCACCAGAAAATCGCCCTTGGCCAACCCCTGCCGATTGCCAAAGCGGATCTCCGCCAGGGCGGCCTGCACCTCAGGCCGCGCGTAGCCCCGCAGGCGGGTATCAAGTCGGGACAACTCCTTGCGCAGGCCATAAAGGGCCGCCTCCTGGATGCCCTTGTCCACGGTGGTGATGACCCGCAGACCAGAGGTGGAGATGTTATCGATGTCGCGCCGGGCAAAGGCCTCCTGCGCGTCGGGCTCGTCCATGGCCTCCCTGACCATATCCATAATAGTATTGTCGGAAAAATAGGTCGCGCCCTGGCGGAAGGGGATTTCCTGGTTGCGATATTCGGTGTGTTCAGCAGCGGTAATCATGCCGAAACGCTGCATCTGATCGAGGACATAGCCGGTACGCAGCCTGGCCTGCCGCCTGGCCTCGGCAACAGCGGCCTCGCCTTTCTTGGTGAAGGGGTTGTAAGCGTTTGGCCTTTTAACGCTGCCGGCGATAAAGGCACACTCCACCGGGGTCAGCGCGTCCACTGACTTGTCGAAATAATAACGGGCCGCCACCCCGAGACCCCGGCCATTGCCGCTCACGTAAAACTGGTTGGCGTAAAACTCGAGGATCTTTTCCTTGGGATAATGGTATTCCAAACGCAGGGCGAAGAGCAGCTCCCTGACCTTCTCGACCAGGGAACGGTTGCGACGGTTGAAGAGATTTTTGGCCGTCTGCTGGGTGATGGTGCTGCCGCCCTGCACCACTCGGCCGGCGCGAAGATTGGCCAGCAGCGCCCGGCCCACCCCCTTCAGATCAATGCCATGGTGGGAGAAGAAGTTATTGTCCTCGGCCGCGACCAGGGCCTTGACAAAGGAGGGGGGAATGCGATCGTAATTCACATATTGCCGGTGGGCCTCCTCGAAAAAAACGCCGACCTTATGGACCCCGTCGCTGTAAAATACCGGACTTTCCACCGCCAGGATCTTCTCGATATTGTCCTGGCCGATCCGCGCCCCCGGGGCATATATCACCAACCACGCCATGGCCGCGGCCGCGGCCAGAACGATGAACAGCGCAAGAAAAACGAACAGGAAACGAAATCCGCGTAACATGCCGAAATAAAGCAAAACCCCTCCCAATCCTATCGCAATCGCCCTCCTCAGGCAGGCCCTTCCTGCCTGATGGCACGGAGACAAAAGCAACACCTTGCAAGCTTTCCATTCTCTCCGAAAAGCCGGATATATTCAAGGCTTTGCCGGTTTTTCTTTGAGCCACGGCCGAGGTTCTACCGGGCTGTGGCATTTTTTTATGGCATTACGGTATCTATATATGATAAGCTTCACGGAATTATCCGCCTCCACCACCCTTCCCTAAGCTGCCGGAGACGCCTATGACTTTATGCCATACCCTCAAACACGGCCTGCTCGGCATTCTTGTCCTGCCTCTCGTCTGGTCGTGCGCCACCCTTCCACAGGCAGAAACCCAACAGTATCCGACCAATTTTTCCCCATCTCAAACCATCACCGCCTCCCAGGACGCGGAACCAGAAGAGCTAAACAACGATGACCAGACCCCCTCGGAGGCAGAGGCGACCCTTGACCAGGAAATAAAAGGGTTGGAGGCGCTCGGTCCCTGGGAGCCCGGCACCCTGCCCGACAACCTGCCTGGTGGCGCAACCGGCTACGACTTCCCGATCAGCATGAACCGGCAGGTCCAATTCTATCTGGATTTCTTCGCCAAGGATCACCGGCAACTCTTTTCCCGCTGGCTGGCCCGCTCCGGCCGTTATCTGCCCATGATCCGTGAGGAGCTACGCAACGCCGGCCTGCCCCAAGACCTTTGCTATCTTCCCATGATTGAAAGCGGTTTCAACCTTACCGCTTTTTCAACAGCCTCGGCCGTCGGTCCCTGGCAATTCATCAAGAGTTCGGGGAGCAGATTCGGGCTTTCCATCAATACTTATGAGGATGAACGACGCGACCCGGAAAAGGCCACCCGGGCCGGTATCGCCTACCTGAAAGTACTGCACGATAAGTTCGCATCCTGGCATCTGGCGGTGGCCGCATACAATGCCGGCGAAGGCACGGTCGGTCGGGCCGTGGACAGATGCGGAAGCAACGACTTCTGGCAACTGGCCAAGGATGAATGTCTGCCGCTGGAGACCAGGCGTTACGTGCCCCAGCTCATTGCCGCCATCCTCATTGCCAAGAATCCAGAGGTTTACGGTTTTAACGATATCGCCTACGAGAAACCTCTGGCCTATGGCACGTGCGAGGTGCCCCGGGGCACCTCGCTCAAGGCCGTGGCCGTGGCCTGCGACACCCCCTTCGAGGAGGTATGGAACCTGAACCGGCACCTGTGCAAGGCCATAACTCCGCCAGGCGAGTCGCGCTATACGGTCAAGGTTCCGGTTGGCACCGAGAAGATGACGACCCAGAACCTGCCACGGGTGAAGGCCGCGACGATCACCGATTACAAGACCCATGTGGTGCGGGGCGGCGAAACCATCGGCGAGGTCTGCAAGCTTTACAACATCAACAAGACGACCCTGCTCAAGGCCAACAACCTGCGGGCCGCCCGCCTCACCCCCTCGCAGCGGCTGCGTATTCCCATCCAGAACACGGTCTTCGCCATGCAGGACGAGACCGCGGCCCCGACCCGGACCGCCTCCCTGGCCAAGGATCCGGCGATAAAACAGGTCGTGCACAAGATCAAACCAGGTGAAACCCTGTCCGTTATCGCCAAACAATACAAGGTGCCCATGCAGCACCTCATCGCCTGGAACAACCTGGCGAAGTCTTCCACTATCAGGGCCGGCCAGCAACTCACCCTGCAACTGTCGGACAATGGGGCGCCCTCGGCCCCGGTCGTTGCCGCCGCCCCGCAGGCACCGAGCAAGGCAGCAGACAAGGTCGTGCTGGCGGCTGTTGCCAAGAAAAGCCGGCCCGCCAACGACAAGGAGAGCCCCGCTGCCAGGGACACCTATTACGAGGTGCGGGGCGGCGATACGCTTTGGAAGATCGCCCGGAGATTTAACACCACCACCGGCGAGATCCGACGCTGGAACAAGCTTGACGATAACAACATCCAACCGGGCGTCCGTCTGCTCCTGAAGCTCACCGCCGACGCGGACGTCTGATCCGCCCCCCATGGACCTGCAGGGCAAAACCGCTCTGGTTCTGGGCGGGGCCAAGGGCATCGGCAAGGCCATTGGTTTTGCCCTGGCCAGCCAGGGCGTCAACGTAGTCCTCACCTATCACGACTGGCCAGAGGCCGCGGCCGGGATGCAGGCGGAACTGGCCGTCCTGCCCGGCAACCACCTGGCCGTGAGCATCGACCTGCGCGACCCTGCCCAGGTTACCGACCTCCTGCAACGAATCAGAGATCAATTCAGTCGCCTGCACATCCTGATCAACAATATCGAACGCGGCGGCATGCCCGTGGTGCATGGTCCTTACACCAGCGAGCAGTGGGATCTGGAGCTTACGACCACCCTGAAGGCCAAGTGGTTGGTCTTCCACCACGCCCTGCCCCTGCTGAAGGCGGCCGGTCAGGCGGCGGTGGTCAATCTCTCCTCCATCGCCGGCATCGTCGGTCGCTCGGGCCCGACCGGGCTCATTTTCAACGACGGTTACGCCGCCGCCAACCGGGGGGTTTCTTCTTTTACCGAAACCTGGGCCCGCCAAGGTGCGCCCGAGGTGCGGGTCAACGAACTCATGCTGGGATTATGCGAAACCCGCCATGCCGAGCAGACCCGCGGCTGGGATCTGCTAAGCGAAGAGCAGCGTGCAGCCATCCTGGCCCATATCCCATTGGGGCGCACTGGCAGAGTCACCGACGTGGTGCAGGCGGTTATGTTCCTGCTGAAGGAAGCTGATTACATGACCGGCGCTACCCTGCGGCTGGACGGCGGTTACTGCCTGGGCCACTCCCAGGTGCCACCCATGCCGGCCGGAGTGCTCTAAAAACTTAACTGCTTAGGTTGATAGACTGTAGGCCTTTAGACTGAAGGAAAAAACTTGCGGGACCGCCCATGCCCGGCCATCCATTCCTGCAGGAGACACTGTCCGACCTTTTCGGCGACCTAACAGACTAAAAGGCTACAGCCTAATCAACCTTCCCAAGTGAGGCGCGCACCTGCTCCGCCGCCCAGTCCGGAATGTGGCGCATGATATGTTCCACCGCCGCCTCCTTGGTCTTGGGCTCAACCTCGGCCATGACCTCGTCGTGGTCAAACCAGCACAGCTCGTGACCATTGATGTCATAGACCGTCAGGATGCGGCGATCCGCCTCCTCAATGTGTTCCTCCTCCATAACCGCGCCCACGATCTTCTGGGCCACCTCGTAGGGGACGAACCGGATTTCCTCGTCAACCATGCTGCTCTCCTTGTATGCTTGCTGGCCTGGAAAAGATACCAATGCCAAAGTGAAAACCACCTGTGGTATATTGCGTGGACTGGCCGGCTCGGCGTTACCGGACGACGGGCAAGAAGGAGCAGAGTGTAATCAGATAAATGGCGGGCCGCAAGCCCTGAAACATCCTAACAGTCTACAGGCTGAACAACCTAAGCAGCTAAAAAGATGCCACATCCGCCCGATATCAGCATGTTCAGCAACCGTCTGCGCAAGAATGCCCGGCACTGGGGTAAATGGGCCAAACGCCTGGGTATCTCCTGTTACCGCATCTATGATCGTGATATCCCGGAATTCCCGCTGGCCATCGACATTTACGGCGAACGCGCGCACCTGCAGGAATACGACTCCGGCCGTCACCAATCCGAGGCCGAGCACGACAACTGGCTCACGGCCGTGCTTGATGCCACGGTCACGGCGCTGGCCTTACAACCAGAGGCAATGGCCTGCAAGCTGCGCACCCGGCAACGCGGGCTGTCCCAGTATGAAAAGACCGGCGCCACCGGCTCGGACTTCATGGTCAGCGAGGGCGGCTGCCGCTTTCTCGTCAACCTGGACAGCTACCTTGATACCGGCCTGTTTCTCGACCACCGCAACACCCGCCGACTGATCGCCGAGCGCGCCAAAAGTAAGCACTTTCTTAATCTCTTCGCCTACACAGGCAGCTTTAGCGTCCATGCCGCGGCAGGCGGAGCCAACCGCACCACCTCGGTTGACCTCTCCAACACCTACCTCGACTGGGCTCGCCGTAACTTCGCCATTAACAACATGGACCCGGTCCAGCACCAACTGGTGCGCGCCGACGTCTTCGCCTTTCTGGCCCAGTCGGTACAGGAGAGGCGCATCTATGGCCTGATCATGCTGGACCCGCCATCCTTCTCCAACTCCAAGAAAATGAGCGGTGTGCTCGATGTGCAGCGCGACCAGGCGCTTCTGATTAACCAGTGCCTGCAACTCCTCACCCC
>DYDL01000313.1 GCA_020717925.1 Desulfocapsa sp. | reverse complement strand
GCAACGGGCAACCTTGATCAACGCGCCACTATCTCCAACAGCGGTTCCATTACCGCCACGGCTCTCAGCACCTACAATACCGCCATCGCTTATGGCATTAGCACGGGCAGCCTGGGTGACAACGCCAGCATCACCAACAGCGGCGACATCATCGCTGCGGCCACTGCCTATTCCTGGGCCGGCGCCGAAGGTATTCTTACGGGCAACCTGGGTGAGCACGCCACTATCACCAACAGCGGCGACATCACCGCCACGGCCCTGAACACTTACGCCAACGATAATGCCAGCGCCTATGGCATTCACACGGGCAGCCTAGACGCCCATGCCAGCATCACCAACAGCGGCACCATTCTGGCCCAGGCCTTGGGTAATAACCGAGCCCTCGTCTACGGTATTCTTACGGAGGGTGACCTCGCCACCGGCGCCAGCATCAACAACAGCGGCACCATTACCGCCACGGCCGTGAAGTCCGATACGGGTGTGAGCGATGCCACCGCCTACGGTATTGACGCGGGCAGCCTGGCGGCTGGCGCCAGCATCAACAACAGCGGCACCATCATTGCCACGGCCTCGGGAGTTACCTATGCTTCGGCTTATGGTATTGACGCAAACAACCTGGCCTTTGGCTCCACCATCACCAACAGCGGCGCCATTACGGTTTCCGCCTCTTCCGAACGCCTGCCCGTGGAGAGTTCGGCCGCCGGTCTTTCGGCCAGCGCCTTTACTTCCTTGGCCAGTGGCACTGCCTATGGTATTCATGCCCACAGCCTAGCCGCTGGCGCCACCATCACCAACAGCGGCACCATTACGGCAACCGGACCAATCAACAGCCAGGCCTATTCCATCTATGTTGACGGTGGTGAAGGCTCCGCCGGTCTGGTCGACAACAGCGGCACCATGAATGGCAACATCTACCTGCCAGATGAGATCAACATGACCAACAGCGGCGCCCTGAACATTCCTGATGGCGCCGAGGGTTGGATTGGCGGCGATTACGATCAGTCAGCCAGCGGCTCACTCGGGATTGGCGCGGACCGCCGCGGCGAGAGCTACGGCGAGAGCTACGGCCAGATTAATATTGGCGGCACGGGCACTTTTGCGGCCGGTACCGGGATTCATGTAAGCGTTACCGACGGGAACACCCTGGCGGAGGGCGACATCCTGGACGATGTCATTTACGCCAGCACGTTGGATGCAACCACCTTTACCATGTCCGACAACAGCGTACCCTTCAACTTCACCGACGAGATCGATGGCAACACGGTTGATCTGACCACGGTCAGCGCCAGCACCATCGGCCACAGCGTGGCTGACACGGGCGGCACCGCTGGTGCCGGGGCCGCGGGGGCCATTGATGATTTGATTGACGACAGTGCTGATACTGACGACGGATCAACCGGCGATGATGATCTGGACGCCTTTATCGTCGGCCTTGGCAACCTGCACTCCGACCAGGCAGTCGCCGATGCGGTGGAACAGACCCTGCCGCTGCTCACCGGCGACCTGAAGCAGGCCAGCCTGGATGCCCTGCGCAACAGCCAACACGCGGTGCAGGATCGTTTGCACGCCGCGCGCGGCATGGCATCCGGCGATCCTTTGTGCAAGGTCGGCCGCCAAGCCTGGCTTAAACCCTTCGGCTCCTGGGCTGACCAGGACAACCGGAAGGGCGTGTCGGGCTTTGACGCCGACACCTACGGCCTGATCCTGGGCGCGGACACCGAGATGGCCATACCCACTCGCCTGGGCGTTGCCGTTGCTTACGCCCACAGCGATGTGGACGGCAAGTCCGAGGTGGCCAAGCACACCGCGGAAATCAATAGCTACCAGGGTATGCTCTATGGCAGCCACAACATCAACGACCGTACCGCCCTCGATTTCCAGGCCAATGTCGGCCTGAACCAGAACGAGGGCGAACGGAGGATCGACTTCGCCGACATGGTGGCCTTGTCCGATTACGACAGCACCAGCGTCCATGTCGGCATGGGTCTTGGCCGTACCTACAAGCTTGACGCCAAGAACACTTTGGTGCCGTCGGTGCGGGTCGATTACTCCTGGATCGATGATGAGAGCTACACCGAAACCGGCGCTGGCGGGCTCGACCTGAACGTTGACAGCAACTCCGTGGATGAGCTTATCCTCGGCATCGACGCCCAGTTGAACCATATTCTGAGCAACAACCTCCTGCTTACCGCCAAGCTGGGCGTGGGCTACGATGCTCTGGCCGACGAGTCCTCGATCACCGCCTCCTTTGTGGGCGGCGGCGCGGCCTTCAATACCATTGGCATCGATCCTTCGCCTGTGCTGGTGCGCGGTGGCCTTGGGCTGGTTATGTATGAGGCCAACGGCCTTGAGTTTTCCGCCAACTATGACTTCGAGGCCCGCAGTGACTACAGCAACCACACCGCTGGTCTGAA
>DYDL01000312.1 GCA_020717925.1 Desulfocapsa sp. | reverse complement strand
GCCCCTTCCGTTCGCCCTTTGTCGGTGCAGAGGACCGCCAAGCCGTGGGCGCGGTCCGGCCTCCCCTCGTCCGCAGCCGCCGCGAACCCGAAGAGTCGTCCCAGTTCCAGGCGGCCGTTCACATTGTTGATGACCACGGCGCGTTCGGTCGTGGTGCCCAGCGTCATGCAGGTCATGGTGTGCTCCTTGGACGTGTCCTTCGCTGCTGCGACACACCGACAATATCCGCCGTGGCAAGCATTTTCTGGGGGTAGTTAATTGGACTATGACTTCAGCGGAAGCGGAAGTCAAGTTTGAGGTTGTGGAGCCATGGGATACGTGGATTGACACCCTCGCTCTCGAGTCTGGCGGGTAGATCGGTGAACAGGTGGGCGACGTCAGCAAGGGGTGCGGCATCGTAGAAGGTGACCAGGATTGTATCCTTGTGGACCCTAACGTCACCGTCGAGCCCCTGGAACAGAGACTTCCCCAGGTGTTCGGCATTCCAGCCCGCCATGGGGTGGCCCAGGCGCTGACGGAGTTGGTGGATACCGGCCTGGGCCAGAAGAGCGGCCGTCATCTTGCCATAGCGAATATTCAGGTTCATGGTTCCGGCTCGCCGCCATCCCAGTCCCTGGTTGGCATTGAAGAACTCCTCCGCGTGCCAACGGCTGGGATACTCCTCGCAGAGGGCCTGAACTTCTTCCCGGTCGGAGGTACAGACAAAGGCCTTGAGTTGGAACTGCCCGGGCCGTTCGCCCGTACGCTGAACGATGCGCGTGTACGGCTGCTCTCCGTGTTTGCCGAAACCAAAGGGAGTCTTGGCCGTGGCCAGGCCTGCCCAGCGATGCGTGAACGCCTCGGGCGTCAGTTGTTCGAGTTGACGACGGTAGACCGGATAGGCGGGTTGCGGCGCCAGCAAGTCGAACGGGGTGTGGGTGGCAACGTGACTGAAAAGCGCTGCCCCGAAGTGTTCGGAGTCGGCGAGCAACAGCGCTTGTCCCGGCGCGGGGGCGAGGATGTCTTGCGTCAACGTCAACAACCGCGGTACTTCCTGCGCCACAGAGCGCGAGGACGAACTGAGCACAAAGCACAGAGGCTGCCAGGTGTCCGTGTCCACACAGAACAGCGATTGCGAGGTCTTCTCCGCCGGCAACTCGGGTTTGGGGCGGCGGCGGCGCATCTGCCGCTTGCTGCTGCTGTGCAGATGATGTGGGTCCACGGCCAGGAGCCGGCCTTGGAAGTGGCCGCTGGCCCGACGGAGTCGCCCCAGCGCCACCTGCAGTTCTTCGGTGTCGGCGATGGTACGGGCGGCCAACAGTTCGTGAATGGCGGTGTCGCTGGCGAGGAAGGGCAGACCGTTGGCCACTTCGAAGCCTTTCTGACTCAATGAACAGTTGGACCGGATTCGGGACACACACAGCGCCGCTTCGTTGACCAACTGCAACCCCAAGCGCGGTTCGACCCTCTCGCCGGCCTTGCCGGTCCAACCGCAGAGCAGGTCCCATATGCCCAGCCGCAGATATTCGGGGACCAGCAACCAGATGCCGACCAGGGTCCCGGAGATCTTGTCGGCCAGCAACTGCCTGACTCCACGTTCCAGACTGGCCGGGTCGGCAGGTTCGACACGACATTTGGCCTTGGTTCGTTGCGTCTCTACAAGCAGGAGTTTTTCGCCCGTCGCCGGCCACGGCCGACATTTGTAGAGCCCTTTTTTTGCAGACCGTAATCGGCAAAGACCCGAAAGACACTGCGGTTGCTGATCGCAAAGCCATCCTGCCGCAGCTTCTGTCCCACGACCTCGACGGAGGCCTCCGGATCCAAGTACCGGTAGCGGATGATCTGGCGGCCGACCTCCCCGCCCCGCCGGTAGTTGGTCTTGGGGCCCCGCTTCCGGCTGGCCAACGCCTCCGTACCCTGCTGCTGGTAGCGGGTCAGAAGCTGATAGTACCGCTGCTTGCAGTAACCGTAGCGCCTCGCCACCTCGCCAGGACTGTCGCTGTCACACTCGCCTTCCAGCAGCATCAACAGCTTCATGCCCACTTCGTCGTCGGAACCGATCTTCAGAGAACCGGCCCGCCCCGACACAACGACACCGTCCGCCTCGTGTCGCACTTCCATGCTGTTCCTCCGTGTTGTAGGTTTGGGATTCTGGTCTATTGAAATATGTCAGTTATGGCCGACTTCAAGTGCCCGTACAGTGGTCTTTCTGGATCGCCTCTCACCTTGTAAGGTTGCCCTTGATCCGTCTACTAATACCGACCGCACATCAACTATACTATGCCATACTTACTTAGACCCTACAAGCCAAAAAAGGGGGAATCATCTTCTTTGCCAAGAGCGAAAAGAGTGGCGACTCCCGCCAAGGTGAGGCAAATTAACTACCCCCAGAAAATGCTTGCCACGGCGGATCCGCCTCTGGCGGAAAGCCTGTACACAAACG
>DYDL01000311.1 GCA_020717925.1 Desulfocapsa sp. | reverse complement strand
GAAGGGAAATCAAGGACACTCCACCTCTATTTCACAGGCAGGGGGTAAATTAGGAAATGACGGGCCAGCGTGATGAGCTTCGCTGCGAGTGCGCACTTTAACATGCGGTAAACATGTCGTAAAATCGTAAATATCTCAGATTGAAAGTTTAACTTTCAATTATACGTGTTTCTAACGTTGTTTACGTAGTGATTTAAGAGCATGAACGAGTCAGGCGAAACAAGGCGGGGTGATTTTGTGGATATAAGGGGTCCGAGAAGCTGAAAATCAGATCGGGAAATCTAGCACCGGCCCAGATTTCATTGCAGCATTTTGATAATGTGTTTCGCCAGGGTATCCTTGATTTCGCGGTGCCGGGGAATGGGCTGGCTCACCTTGGTCGCCGGGTTATGATACCAGTCGTGATTTCCACCATGGCGGATGAGCAAGCAGCCCATTGCCTCGATGGTCCGGATCAATGCGGTGCGCTTCATGCGACTTGCAGATCTCCAACCCGGTGGACACAAGGGATGTGGTCGGCGTTGAGGTCTTTGTAGATGTCCAGCAGGTTTTGCTTAAGTTCTTCAAGCGTCGCGCCCTGGCTCCTATAGTCTGGGAACTCTTCCAACCAGCCGATGAACATATCGTCTTCCGTATAGAAGATGAACTTTTTTGTTTCCATGGTGCCTTCCCTCTCTCTTGTTTGGACGGACAGTACATACGAGAACAACATACCTATCGTCTCGGGACATTGTCAATGGGGGCATTCTGCGCGTGGGGCACAGAACGTTGGTATTAAAACAACTTAATAAGTTCACTTAGAACCAGTGTTGTCACCCCTTCAAGATACACAAGCGTGAGCTGGCCAAGCCACGGCAGATAGAGGTCAAGGCGGGTTAATAAGCGATCAGCGATCAGCGGTCAGCTTTCAGCTTGGTTTTCCGGCTGGCCAGTAACTGCTGGTAGGCCTCTATGGTGGCGGCGGTGGTCCTTTCCCAGGACAGGGTTTGCGCCAGGCGCTGCCCCTTTTTTTGCAGTTGCTCCCGGTAGCTCGTATCCATGCCTTGCCGGATGGCGGCCACCAGTTCATTGATGTCCGTGGGGTCTTGCAGGATGATGGCCTCGGCCTGGTGGATATGTTCGGCCGTGCCGCAAAAGGGGCTGCGGCTCATGATTGTAGCCAGGCCGCTGGCCATGGCCTCGATCGGTGACATGGGGCACGGGTCCGACATGGTGGGCAGGACGAAGAGATCAGCCAGGGCATAGAGGGGGAAGACGTCCCGTACCAGGCCGGCGAAGGTCACCCGGTCGGCCAGCCCAAGGTCTTGGGCCAGTTGCTTGAAGATCTGCATCTTGCCGCCACCGCCGCCGGCCACCAGCAAGCGCAGGCGTTTGTCATCCAGTCTTGCCATGGCGGCCAGCAGGCTGGCGAGGCCCTTGCGCTTGAATTCCGTGCCCACAAAGAGCAGGACAAAATCGTCTGGCGCAAAATGGTACTGTTGGCGCAGATGCTGGCGGTCCGCCTGGTCCACCACCGCGCGGATCCGCGCGTAGTCGGCGCCGGGGTGGGCCAGGGAAAAAAAGCTGTCCGGCAAGGGGTAGTTGCGTTGCACATCCTCTTTTACCGAGGTCGATACCGCAATCAGGCGACGGTCCGGCCGCAGGGTGAATTGGCCCTTCTCCAGGCCGAGATAGCCGAGGCTGCGCGGGCTGGTGATTACCGACAACCAGACCAGGAGCTTGCTCAACCAAGTCTTCTTGTCGGTGATGAAGCCGCGAAAACAGGGGCAATGGATGGTCAACAGGTCAAATGTTGTGACCTTGTCATGGGAGTGGATGATATCAAAGGCGTGCTTGGCACTGCCAGGGCCCGGCGGGTGAAGAAGGAAAAGAGCAGTTGGTTGACAAAGCTGGGCTTGGCCAGCAGCTTGGGGATGCGATGAAAGGCGATCTCCTCGCTGATCGTGGGATTCCAGTTCTGGCAGAAGACATGCACCTCGTGTTCAGGCGCCAGCCGGCGGGTCACTTCGCAGGCGTAGCGCTCGGCGCCGCCGGTGGTGACGAAGTCGCGGATGAGTACCGCTATCTTGAGTTTTTTTGGCAAAGCTCCATCCTGGTGCCGGTCAGCTCTCCTGGCCCTTGGCGGTCATGGCGTACATCCTAGAGAAATCTCCGACCTTGAGGAACAACTCGGAGACACCGGTGAGCAGTGCCAGGCGGTTGGCGCGTAGCGCCGTATCCTCAGCCATGACCATGACATCGTCGAAAAAGGTGTCGACCGGCTCCTTCATGGTGAGGATGGCGGTAAGGGCGGAACCATAGTCACGGGTGGCTAGTAACGGTTCGCAGGCCGCGCTGGTCGCGGTAAGGGCGGCGTGCAGGTTTTTTTCCGCAGGTTCGACGAGCAGGGCGGCGTTC
>DYDL01000310.1 GCA_020717925.1 Desulfocapsa sp. | reverse complement strand
AAACTCCTGTTGAACTTAACCGCGGGTCCGGGCCGGTTTGGTTGGAGTTTTATCGGCTGGTGTTCCTGGATCTTCGTGGATAGTAGAAAGAGAGAGCAGCCAGGTCAAGCAATATGTGATTGGATGTCAGGTTAATCTCACGACGATTCACCCATTTTTTATGTTTTGCATGGTTAATGATGCTTTAATATTTCGTAATCCCTGGAAGTTGGGCGAGCATTCCCATTGGCCCGGGAATGTGCTTTTTATCGTCCCATCTCCAGGCCTGGCCAGGTTCATTACGAAACAAGCCTGATTCAGCATGGTGGCGACCTGGCGTTCTCCTGTATCCGTCCGCGCGGAATAACGCCGACCACGACCATCCATCCCTGCTTGCAAAAACGGCACAGCCCGGCTTGATGCCGTACCTGGCCATCTTCCTTCATCTCGGCGACGGGGTTGTCATCGGCCTTGCCCCCGCTTGCCAGGCTTTGCCGGAGCAGGTTGAGGGCGGCACGGTTGGCCGGGCTCCAGATGCCATAATAGCGTACCTTGTGAAAACCTTGCGGCACCACATGCTGGAGAAAACGGGCCATGAATTGCATGGCCGGCAGGGTCATGTTTTTCCATTGACCGGGCCTTTTTCCCTTCGGTTGCTGGCGCTGCTTATAGCGGAAGGTCACCAAATCGTTGTCAGCGGCCAGGATGCGATTGTTGGTGATCGCGATGCGATGGACATAGCGAGCCAGATAGCGCAGCACCATGTCGCTGCCCTGGACGGCGGGTTTTGCATAAACCACCCACTCCTTGCTCCAGATTTCGGCCGGGAATTCCGCGTCGGGCAGAGCTTCCCGGGCCATTTCCATGAACCTGGCCCGAAAAATCGGCGACAAGGCCTTTACCGGTACGAGAAACTTCTTCCCGGTCGCCCGCCGACACCCGCCGTCCGGCATGACCCCGCTGCCCGGCACCAAAAAATGGGCATGCGGGTGAAAGGCCAGGGAATTGGTCCAGGTATGGAGCACCGCCAGCATGCCGATCCTGGCACCCACATATTTAGGGTCGGCCGCTAGTTTCAGCAGGGCATATGCCGCCGCGCGCAGGAGAATGCCGTATAAAGTCCGCTGATTTTTACGCACGACTTCCCGCAATTCGGCCGGCAGGGTAAACACCATGTGGAAGTAAGCGGTATCCAGCAACTCGGCCCGCCGTTTCTCCAGCCACCCGCGGGTATCGTTGCCGTGACATTTTGGGCAGGCGCGATTTTTACAGGAATGATAGGCGTAATCCAAGGCCTGGCAATGGTCGCACTTCACCACGTGGCCGCCAAGCACCTCGGTCCGGCAATCGATGATATCCCGGATCGCGTGCCCATGGCCGGGGAGCATGTTTTCGCCGAAGCGATCGATGTACTCGGGCCCGTATCGACGAAAAATATCCGCCAATTCTGGCATGACAACAGCTCGTTACGAGTCGGTCATGAGCCTGTTGACGGCGTTTTGCACCAACTGTTCGCTTCGCTGCGTAAGGTGCGTGTAGATGGCGGTGGTGGACGGACTGCGGTGCCCAAGCAGCATCTGGATGAAGCGCAGGTCCACCCCGTCTTCCAGAAGATGGGTGGCATAGGAATGACGCAGGGTGTGAACCGAGGCGTGCTTGCGGACGCCGCTCTCACGCAAGGCGGCCTTGAATGCCTTCTGCACCGATGAATGGCTGATGGACTTGTTGCGTTGCTGCCCGGAGGGGAAAAGCCAGTGCGCGGGCCGCCGAAGCAGCCAGTAATTGCGCAGCAATACGAGCGTTCCGTCCGGCAAGGGGACGTCGCGCTCCTTGTTGCCCTTGCCCCGCACCCGGATCCGCATCCGCTGGCCGTCGATATCGTTGACCGTGAGAGAGACCGCCTCGTGCAATCGCAATCCGCAAACATAAGTCAGGGTCAAAATCATCTTGGGAACAAGGCTTCTCACCTTGCCGAGAATGGTCGCCACTTCCAGCCTCGACAGGACGGTCGGCAATTTTTTGCTCTTGCCCGGCAAAAGTAGACCGAACAACTGCCAATCCCGGCCCAGGACTTTCTCGTAAAAGAATTTGATCCCGCAGAGGTAAATCTTCAGGGTGTTGCGTGCCGACTTGCGTTCGTTGATCAGGTGGAGAAAAAACTTGCGGATGTCATCTTCGGCAAGCTGATCGGGCGAGCGATGATAGTGCCTGGACAGAACCGAGACGGCGGCGACATAGCTCGCAATGGTCCGCTCCGCATACCCATGCAGTTGCATATTCTCCAGCATCCGTTTTTTTAAATCCGACATGACAAACCTCCTCTGTGCAAGGGTTAACGAGAAATGCCTTGCTAAAAGAGTATGTCAAAATGGATGCGATGGGGGGAAAAAAACGGTCAGTCCATGGACAAACCGCCTTTTGAGAGGGGTTCACTACCGCGTAGCGGTTTA
>DYDL01000309.1 GCA_020717925.1 Desulfocapsa sp. | reverse complement strand
GGGGCGGCCCGTAATTCGCTGAATCGCTTGCAACGATATGACTCGATTTTCTTTATTGACGCTCGACGGCCCCGTCCGTAATCTGCGTGCGTTCGAGGAACGAACATGAAGATGGAAGCGGTAACGAACAACAACACATGGCTATACCGGCTGTGCGTGCCATCTTCCCGCCACCGAGCGCAGCGAGGTTACCCTTGAAATGGTAGGAAACAATGGTCTTTCTGGTGTGGGGAACACCGGCACGGAGCGGCCGGCGGGCCAATCGCTGGCAAGCTCGCGGCGGTTGTTTCTTTTGGCGGCGCTGGCTGGCTGCATCATCGCCATCGTTTCCATCTGGCAGGTGTTCGCCGGGAATTCGGAATACCGGGGCCACTACAAGGGCGACATCTTTTCCGAACTGAATGCCTATACCGCAGGACTCAATTTCGCCACCCACGGTTTTGCGAACCTTTACTTCTTGTCGGCGATTTATCGGTATTACGAGGCGGGTGATCCTCGCGCCGCGGAGCACCTTTACACGCACTATCCGCCCGCGGCGGAGATCATTAGCGGCGTTCTGCAAACGTTGGGCGTCCATGACTTCTATTGCCAGAAAGCGTGTCTGTTGTTGTTGGATGGGGTGGCGTTGGTTCTGCTTGCAGTCGCCGTGCGTCGAATCTTGCCGGAGCACGCCGCCGTTGCGCCGCTGGTGTTTGTCGCGCTGGCGGCATCCAGCGTCTGGTTTGTCTGGTGGGCGGGCAATCTTCACAAGTCCACTTACGAAACCCTCTTCATGGCGTGTGGACTGTGGTCCGTGGCCAGCCGGAGAGAACGGTGGTTTCTGGGCGTCTGTTTCTGCGCGCCGTTTTTCAGCTTTGAGGTGGTGCCGTGGTTGACGGTCCTCGGCGCTTTTGCGGCGGCGCGGAATATGGCCGAGAAGACTTGGCGGGGCCGGACGGCCTTGTTGTTTGTTTCGGCAATGGCCGGGATGTTTTGCCTCTCAGTGGGCATTCATCTCCTGCAGAATGCGTGTTACTTCCATTCGCTGCGAGGTGCTGTTGACGATCTATTGAAAGCGTTTTTGTATCGGACGGGCGTGACGCCAGGAACCGATCTCGGCGCGACAGACAAGTATTCTATCGCCAAACATGCCGCGAAGATTTTCTACGCTTGCTGGTGGTTTTACGGTCTGGGGATCTTGGTCTTGGCGGTTGTGGGGCTAAAGAGGTCACTGCAAAAACGCTGGTGGTTGCCGGTGGTCCTGCTGGCGGCCGGAGTCGTTTGGCCGCTGGTGTTCCGGCAACACAGCATGGTGCATGGGTTCACGATGCGGCATGCGGGCATCGGCTTGCTGGTGCTGGCCACGATTGGCTTTCTGACTTGGTGGCAGCAAACGACCGCCAAGAAACTGATGGCAGCCATGCTGCTTGCGGCAGCCATGTGCCGTCTGCCCGCCGGCTGTGAAATCTCCGCCAACCCTTTCTGCCTCCGGATGCTTCACCGCGTCGTCGCCCAAACCGACACGGCTACGATTGAAGAGGTGTTGTGGTTTTTCAAAGACAGCCCCGAACACCGGGCCGAGAAAGCGATGTTGATCAACGAACTGGCCCGTCGCTGCAACGTCCCGAAGAACCAACCCGCTTACAGCATTGTTCTGCATCGGACGCCAGTGAGCTTCATCCGCGATCAACAAGGCTTTTCCGTCGGGTTTCGCCTTCTGCCTAAAGACCGAACCCCGGCCTTTCACGATGACGTGCTGGCCTATCAGAGCGAGCGCTACCAAACGCGGTCTCCGTCGAAAGTGGATGAACCGACGGTGCTACCGCCCCTCCGTGTTGTGACGATCGAACCGCCAGCCGCTGGCAACTGCAACAAACTCCGCTACCGTTTGCTCGTGGCTTATCTGCTGTTGCTGTGAACACGGAGACGAAAACAGGACGCCAAGGGATTGGGGCCTCATGACTTTCCGACAACGCATCCTGCTGGACCGTCTGTTGGCCGTGCCCTTGTCGGTGGCCGTCAACATTTTTGTGCGGCTGCTCGGCGTGATCTTGCGGCGGGACCATTCGATCAACTCGGCCGCCACCCGCTGCATCGTCGTTTGCAAGCTGGTGGGGATGGGCAGCATCTTGCAGGCGACGCCGCTGCTGCGTGCGCTGAAACAACGTTTTCCACAAGCCCGGACGGTGTTGGTGACCCTGGCGGGCAACCGTTCGTTGGTGGAGCGGCTGGAGGCTGTGGACGAAGCGGTATATCTCGACGATCGGGGTGCCATGCGCATGATGTGGACGACGCTGCGCGTCGTGGTTCACCTGATCTGGCTGCGGGTGGATCACTACTTCGATTTGGAACTCTATTCAGGGTTTGCCTGCTTGCTGGCTGCGTCCAGCATGGCCCGAAACCGGCTTGGATTTTACCGGCAATCCAATCAGTTCAAGAAAGGCATCTACACGCACCTGGTCT
>DYDL01000079.1:9923-13756 GCA_020717925.1 Desulfocapsa sp. | reverse complement strand
CAGGTCTTCCGGCACCACGATGGTGTCGCCGGGCATGAGTTTTATGGAATTGAATGAGTTGAACACGGCACGGGATCTGGCCTTGGAAACCACCTCGCCATTGGCCTTGAGCAGGTACATATACTTCGCGTCCGCCGATTTGGTCGGCCCGCCGCTCTTGTCGAGATAGTAGGACATGTCCTGGTCCGGCTCGTAGAGATAGGCGCTGGGCGAATAAACGCTGCCCACCGTGGCCACGAAACTGGGGCGCGCCGGGACGTTCAGGGCGTCGCCGTCATCCACCGCAAAATCATATGGTGAGCCGCGGAAGGAGTCCATGCTGGCCAGCTTCATGGTCACCCTCCCTTTGGCGCGTACCGCCTTGAGTTTATCGAGCAAGGCGGCCACCGAGGCCTCGGCCGCCTTGGCACCTGCCACATCTTCAGTGGCCACCGCGGTTTGGGCCTGCCCCCTCAGAACCTGCTGGGCCTTGATCTCCAGTTCCTGCACCATCTTGTCGATGCTCTGCTGCTGGATCGCCCGGGCCTTTTCCGAGGTATACTCGGCCCCGTAAAGATAGGCGTCGTCAAGAAAACCACCGGCCCGCAGGATGACATCGGAGATATGATCGCCCTTCTGGACCACATAGGAGCCGGGGAATTTCACCTGGCCGTTGATGGTCACCTTTCTCTGCACCGTGGCATCTTTGATCAGGGGAATAAAAACGTCATCATAGGGCTGCAGCGCCAGGCCAGCATCCTTGTCCATGCTTAACAGGATCTGCTTGGTAGTAACCTCCTCGTTTTTGATCTCCTGCCGGCTTAGTTCGATGCCCTGCAGCCTGGCGCCGAACTTCTCGCCGCCAGCCAGGGCAATGGCGTCGGCTACGGTCAGGCCCGGCTGAAAGGGGAACGAGCCCCCTTTCCACACCGCGCCATGCACGCTGAACTCTTCCTTGATGCCGGCCTCCTGCCGGGAGAGGATGACAATGCGATCATAGGGCTGAAGCTTGGCGTCATATTCGTGGGACAAGACCTGAGCCAGGGGAAAGCGCTGGACCTGGAAGCGGGTGGAAATCTGGTCGTAGCGGTAGAGGAGGGCAAAGTCGGTGATCGAGTCCGGCTTCAGGAGATCGGCGGAGAGCAAGATGTCGGAGAGCGCCAGCCCCTCCCGGTACTGAAAGACGTCTGGGTTCCAGACGTGTCCTTCCAGCTTGACCACCTTGGGCCAGGTGGGCGCGAGAAACTGCAGCTCCAGTAAGTCGCCATCCTGTACGGTCAGAGCCTTCCACCTGCCGGCTTTATCCTCCTGGGTGGCGATGTCCTGCACCACGAACGCCTGGTTGTCCATATAGCGCCGCAGATACATGCGGCCTATGGCTCCCTGGGGCAGGATGCCACCGGCCAGGTCAAACAAATCGCCCACGGTTTTTTCATCCCTGAGTTCAAAGATCGCCTCCTCGCTCACCGCGCCGGCCACGGCCACGGTCTTGCCCAGGCGCGGCACGAAAACCACATCCCGGTCGGTCAGGAGTACATCGAAGTCACGCTTGCCCTTGAGCAGCAGGTCATAGAGATCGATCTTTTTGAAAAGCCGGCCATCGCGGTAGAGTTCAATGGCGCGCAGGGAACCGGCTTTCTCGACCCCGCCACCAGCCAGCAACCCGCCAAGCACCGTGGAAAAGGGTGGCACCATATGCAGGCCGGGAGAGCCGACCGCGCCGACCACATAGACCTCGACGCTGCGCAGCTCTTCCAGGGAGACATTGATGTTGATCCCTTGAACATACTTTTCCGCCTCTTTGCGGATCACCTTTGCCACATCGCCAAATTGCACGCCTGCCACCGGCACGATGCCTATTCGGGGCACGTTGATCGAACCATCGCGGGCCACGGCGCCGACAAACTCGGCGTCTATCTCCGCGCCCCAGATCCGGATGCGGAGTTTGTCGCCCGGGCCGATAGGATAGTCATCGTTGGGGATGGCCAGTTGGGACGGCCGGGACGCCTCTGATTCAAAAAAATCATAGCCGAATTGCCGCACCTCGCCACTGAGCGCCGAGGCGTAGCCTTGCTGATAACGCTTTTCTATCTTTGAATTGTGCGTCTTTGGCGGGCGCGGCTCCTCTTTGCGTTCCGCTGACTTTTCTTCGGCGCTGGTCTCCTTGTCTCCTGCCCCTGTATCCGTATCTGCCACGGCCGGCTTTTGCCCCGAGTCGGCCGGCAATAATTTTTCGATCCCCCCGATATCCTTGGCCGTGGCCCCACTCCGTACCGCATCCTTTACCTGGGCCTGTACCTCGGCTGGCAACGATTGAAACGCCTCGGGAGTTACTCCCGCGGGCATGCCCTCTCCCAAGGCAAATGATGCTACAGGTAGCAGGAGGAAAATCGTCCAGGCCAGCAGGGCAACAAAGATTTTTTTCATTAATTGCTCCAACAGAGGTGTGATAGTGAGTGCGGCGCAGCGGGGTGATGCGACCTTTTTGGGCCAGCGCCGGCCACAGGCTTTGTGCAACTTTACCCATTCCCGGCGGGAAATTCCGCTTTTTTTATTGCCCATCGCCTCGTGAATGAATACCTTCTTCCAGTCAACAGGTGAAGAACGCGGCCTCGCCGCCTGCCCCGTATGGCGACAGGTGCGGCGCGACCGGCAAGTTATATAAATAATCTACCCGGAGGAAACCATGAAGCCCATTGAAATCAAGAAGAATATCTACTGGGTTGGCGCCTTGGACTGGAATTTGCGCGATTTCCATGGCTATGCCCTGAACAAGGGCACCACCTACAACGCCTTTTTGGTGAAGGATGAGAAGATCGCCCTGTTCGACACGGTGAAGGCCGGCTTCAAGAGCGACCTGATTCATAACCTTTACCAGATCGTGGATCCGACCAAGATCGACTACATCATAATCAACCATGTGGAGATGGACCATTCCGGCAGTCTGCCCGCCATGGTCGAGTTGATCAAACCAGAGAAAATCTTCTGCTCGGCCATGGGCAAGAAGGCCATCATCGAGCACTTCCATTGCGAGGACTGGCCGCTGGAGGTGGTCAATACCGGCGACTCCATCAGCCTGGGCACGAAGACCGTGCACTTTATCGAAACCCGGATGCTGCACTGGCCGGACTCGATGTTTTCCTACCTTGCCGAGGACAAGATGCTCATCTCCAGCGACGCCTTTGGCCAGCACTGGTGCACCTCGGAGCGCTTCGACGATCAGGTGGACAACGCCGAACTCATGGCGCATGCGGAAAAATATTACGCCAACATCCTCCTGCCCTTTTCGCCCCTGGTGCAAAAACTTCTGGCCAAGGTGGTCGAGATGGGTATTGAGATCGATACCATTGCCCCGGATCACGGCGTAGTCTGGCGCAAAAACGTACCCGCCATCCTGGCTGCCTACGACCGCTGGAGCCGGCAAGAAACCCGCGATAAGGCGGTTATCATCTACGACACCATGTGGGAGAGCACCGAAAAGATGGCCAAGGCCATCGGGCGCACCCTCATGCAGGAGGGCATCAGCGTTAAGATGATGAACATGCACGCCGACCACCGGAGCGACGTGGCCACCGAGATTCTGGACGCCAAGGCCATCCTTTTCGGCTCCGCCACCTTGAACAACGGCATCCTGCCCTGCATGGCCGACATCATCTGCTATCTCAAAGGGTTGAAACCCCGGGGCCGTGTCGGCGCGGCCTTCGGCTCCTACGGCTGGAGCGGCGAGGCGGTGGGCATCCTCAACCAGGCCTTGCAAGAGATGAAGGTGGAACTGGTTTCCGAGGGGGTCAAGATCAAGAATGTTCCCACCCATGATAGCCTGAAGGCGTGCGTGGAGCTTGGGCTTTTAATCG
>DYDL01000079.1:0-9784 GCA_020717925.1 Desulfocapsa sp. | reverse complement strand
GAAAGCTGACTCGAGCTGAAAGCTCAAAGCTCAAAGGTGAAAGTCCAAGGTGAAAAGAACTTCACAAAAAAGGAATGACGATTTCGTCAATCCAACCCATAAGCTAGGGCTCTGAGCCTTAAAGTCCAAGTACCATAGACTTTGAGCTTTCAGCTTTCAGCTTTGAGCTTTTCCGCAGGAACCCATGAGCGACCGGAGCCACAAACGCCATATTCTCGCGCTGCTGACGGCCGAAGACTTCGACCAAGCCCTGCGGGAAATTCTTGCCCTGCCGCCTGGCGCCACGGTCAATCCGCTTATCGGCGGACTGTGCGCCATTGACGAGTTAGCCAAGTGGCGGGCGGTTACGGCCTTGGGCCAGGTGGTGGCGGCCATGGCCGCGGCCGGGATGGAGAATGCCCGGATCGTTATGCGCCGCTTCATGTGGATGCTGAACGACGAGTCGGGCGGCATCGGCTGGGGCGTGCCCGAGGCCATGGCCGAGATCCTCTCTTGCCATAACGGCCTGGCCGAGGAGTACGCCAACATCCTGGTGTCGTTCCTGCGGCCGGACGGCCTCTATCTGGAATATGCGCCCATGCAGCAGGGGCTGTTGTGGGGTATCGGGCGCTTTGCCCAGGTGCGGCCCGATCTGCTCCACAAGTTCAACGCCACAACCTATCTGCTGCCCTACCTGCGGGCGCCGGATGGCGCGGTGCGCGGCCTGGCCGCCCGGGCTTTGGGCGTTTTGGGCGCCCGGGAGGCGGCCGGGGCCATCGCCGCCCTGCAGGACGACGGCACGCCCATCCGGCTCTTTGCCGATGGTCGGCTGACCGAGGTCACCGCCGGCCAGTTGGCGGCCGAGGCCGCGGCGCGGTTGCTCTGAAAAATTAGCTTCACCTTGCGGCCATACAGTGGTAGTGTAACCCCCTTCCCGTTACTGGCAATAAGCAAAAATATATGGAGGTAGATCATGGGTAGAGGCGACAGTCGCACCAAACGCGGCAAAATTTGGCGGGGTACCACCGGCGTCACGCGGACCAAGCGACGCAAGGGCAAAATCGGCGAGGCGGCCATCGAGGCTGCCAAGGAAAAGAAAAAAGCCTGATCGGCCGTCATTCACTGCTGTGCCAACCCCTGCCGGCGGCTCGTCGCCAGGGGTTTTTGGCGTTTTACGCCCCATCTTGACACATTTTTGAGCCTGCTTATTAGTCTGTAGGTGTTTAGCCTTTTAGTCTGGGAACTGACTGCAATTGCTAACAGTCTACAGTCTGACAGTCTAAACAACCTGAGTAGTTAATCTTTGTCGTCAACGCAATACGAGGTAACCGGCCATGACCAAACCCAAGACCGAGACCAAGGAATTCCAGGCTGAAGTAAAGAAGCTCCTGGACATCGTCATCCACTCGCTCTACACCGAGCGCGACATCTTCCTGCGCGAGCTCATCTCCAATGGCGCCGACGCCCTGGAGAAGTTCCGGCACCAGAATTTGCTCGAAAAGGAGGTCTTTGACGGTGACGCGCCCCTGGAGATCGCCATTCAGGTGAACGAGGCGGACAAGACACTGACCATCACCGATAGCGGTATCGGCATGACCAGGGACGAATTGGTGGACAACCTCGGCACCATCGCCCACTCCGGCTCCAAGACCTTTCTCACCGAGTTGGCTGACTCCGCCAAGAAGGATGTCAACCTTATCGGCCAGTTCGGGGTGGGCTTCTACGCCGCCTTCATGGTAGCCAAAAGGGTGCGGGTCCAGTCCCGTTCGTACCGGCCCGACGACATCGGCCACGAGTGGGTCTCCGAGGCCACCGGCAGCTACACCATCAGTGAGAACCCGGGGTTGCACCGCGGCACCAGGATCATCCTGGAGTTGAAGGATGACGCGGTCGAGTTTGCCAGCGAGGCCAAGGTCAAGCGCATCATCCAGCAGTACTCTAACTTTGTGCCGTTCCCGATCAAGGTGGCGGGGGAGGCGGTCAACACCGTGCAGGCCATCTGGGCTCGCAGTCCGCAGGATCTTAAGGACGAGGACTATAACGCCTTTTACAAGTTTATCGCCAATGCCAGCGATGAGCCCTTTTTTCGGCTGCACTTCACCGCCGACGCGCCTCTGGCCATCAAGGCCCTGCTCTTCACCCCCAAGGAGAACTTCGAGCGTTTGGGCTTCGGCCGCATGGAGTCCGGGGTCAGCCTCTACTGCCAGCGGGTGCTCATCGACCAGCACAACAAGAACATCCTGCCTGAGTGGCTGCGCTTTGTGAAGGGCGTGGTCGATTCCGAGGATCTGCCCCTGAATATCAGCCGCCAGGCCTTGCAGGACAACGCCCTGGTCGCCAAGCTCAACAAGGTGCTGACCTCCCGCTTCTTGAAGTTCCTGGAAGAGCAGGCCAGCAAGGAGCCGGAGCAGTACCGCGCCTTCTACAAGACCTTTGGCATGTTCCTGAAGGAAGGCGCCACCATGGACTACACCCATCGATCGGCCATCGCCAAGCTCTTGCGCTTTGAGTCCTCGAAGTCGGAGGGTGGCGAAATGGTTTCCCTGGCCGATTACGTAGGCCGAATGGGCGAAGGCCAGAAGGATATCTACTATATCAACGGCAGCAGCCGCGAGGCCATCGAGGCTGGCCCTTATCTCGAGACCTTCAAAAAACGCGACATTGAGGTGCTCTACACCCTGGAGCCGATCGACGACTTTGTCTTCAGTCACCTGCGTGAGTTCGAGGAGAAGCAGCTCCTCTCCGCCGACCGGGCCGACCTGGAACTACCGGAAATGCCGGAGGAGAAGGAGGAGGAGGCCAAGCCCAAGGAGGCAGCCCTGGAAACCGAGGTCGCCGATTCCCTGGTGAAGTGGATGAAGGAGGTGCTGGGCGACCGGGTGAAGGAGGTGCGCCTCAGCAAGCGTCTGGAGGACAGCCCGGCCATCATCGTTAACCCCGACGGCTTCATGACCAGTTCCATGGAGCGCATCATGCGGGCCCAAAGCCACGAGCTGCACGACTTCGGCGCCAAGAATCTGGAGGTCAACCCCAGGCACCCGCTGATCAAGAGCCTGCCGCCGGTGCGCATCAAGGACGAAGAACTGGCCAAGACCGCGGTGGAGCAGATCTTTGACAACGCCATTATTCAGGCAGGGCTGGTGGTGGAGCCGCGTGCCATGGTGGAGCGGAGTTATCGGATACTTGAAAAAGCGTTGAAAGCGAATTGAGCTGAAAGCTGAAAGCTCAAAGCTGAAAGTCTGTGGTACTTGGACTTACAGCTTAAAAAAATGATAATGAGGGCGTGATGTCAACGGATAAATTTGCCCATGAGGATTTGAAGGTCTGGCATATGGCGGTGGATTTTGCCACTGGCATCGTGACCCTGCTCGAAGACGTTGATACGGATCGGAAGCACTACCGGCTGTTTGAGCAGGTCGAGGCCTCGGCTGCAAGCATTGCGGCCAACATTGCCGAGGGTAAGGGACGGTATTCTACTAAGGAATTCATCCACTTCCTCTATGTCGCGCGCGGTTCTCTGTATGAAACCATGACCTTTCTGGAAATTTTCAAAAGAAAACAATGGATCAAAGAGACGCCTCATGCCAAGTTCGCCGAGCAAGGAAAAGAAATAGCCGCCATGCTCAAAGGTCTGATTAACTCCCTGGCCGATTAACCCACATGAAATCAGAGCCCTTGTACCATAGACTTTCAGCTTTGAGCTTTGAGCTTTCAGCTAATCGAGGCACGAGATGATCGAAGTCCAAAACCTCGAAAAATCCTACAACGATGTCAAAGCCCTAAACGATGTCTCTTTCACGGTAAAACCAGGCGAGGTCATCGGCCTGCTTGGTCCGAATGGCGCGGGCAAGACTACGCTCATGAAGATCCTGGCCGGCTTTCTGCATCCTGATGCCGGCACGGCCACGGTCGGCGGTTACGATGTGCTCGCCGATACGGGGACGGTGCAGGCCATGATCGGCTATCTGCCCGAGAACGCGCCGCTCTATCCCGAACTCTCGGTGCAGGCGCATCTGCGCATGATGGCCGATCTGCGTGGCATTCCGGCGGCCGAGCAGCAACGCAAGCTCTCTGCTGCCGTGCATGCCGTGGGTTTGGAGGAGCGGCTCACCCGGCCGATCTCCACCCTCAGCAAGGGCTATCGCCAGCGGGTCGGCCTGGCCCAGGCCATTCTCCACAACCCGCGGCTGCTGATCCTGGACGAACCCACCAACGGCCTTGACCCCACTCAGATCGTCGAGGTGCGCCACCTCATCCGCAAGCTGGCCCACCACGGCACGGTCATGGTCTCAACCCACATCCTTTCCGAGGTGGAGGCGACCTGCGACCGGGCCCTCATCCTCATGCGCGGCCAGGTCAAGGCCGACACCAGGCTCGTTGATCTGGCCGCCAGCGGTGACGTGATCCTGATGCTGGAAAAAACCGGCCAGGAGGCGTCCACCCCGTCCATCTTGTCCGCCCTGTCCAGCCTGACCACCGTCCGCGCCGCCACCCTGGACCGCGAGGAGAGCGATCGGCTAGTCTTCCGTATTCACGCCACCACCTCAGAAGATCTCTGCCCGGCCGTCTACCGGCTGGCCCGGGAACACGACTGGCCCCTGTGCGAGCTGAAGCGTGAGACGCACTCCCTGGAAACCGTGTTCAACCGCATCGCCGCCGGGGTGGGAGGGGTGCAATGAGCCGGATCTGGACCATCGCCAAAAAGGAACTCCAGATCTTTTTTGGCTCACCCATGGCCGCCGTCTTTATCGGCGCCTTTCTGTTGGCCGTGCTTTTCTCCTTTTTCTGGCTGGAGACCTTTTTTGCCAGGAACAGCGCCGAGGTTCGCGGCCTGTTCCGCTGGCTGCCGCTGCTTATGATCTTCCTCGCGGCCGCGCTCACCATGCGACAGTGGAGCGAGGAGCAGCGCATGGGCACCCTGGAGGTTCTTCTCACCCTGCCGGTGCGCCTTTCTCATCTGGTGCTCGGCAAGTTCGTGGCCGTGCTGCTCCTGGTGGCCCTGGCCCTGGCCCTGACCCTGGGGTTGCCTGTCACGGTCTCCTTTCTCGGCCCCCTGGACTGGGGGCCGGTGATTGGCGGCTATCTGGGAGCCCTGCTCCTGGCCGCGGCCTACCTGGCCATTGGCCTCTTTGTCTCCTCCCGCACCGATAACCAGATCGTCGCCCTGCTTGGCACCGTGCTACTGGCCGGCTTCTTTTACCTGCTTGGCTCAACGGGCATCACCGATTTCATGGGCACCAGCCTGGGTGAGCTCTTCCGCAACCTGGGCACTGGCAGCCGCTTTGCCAGCATCGAACGCGGCGTCCTCGACCTGCGTGACCTCGTCTATTACGGCTCGCTCACCACTTTCTTTCTGCTCTTAAACGTGCTCTCCCTGGAGCGGACGCGCTGGAGCAAGGGGGAAAACAGCCGTGCCTATCGGCGCGGCGCTTTGGTGGCCGCCGGCCTGGTGGCCGCCAACCTGCTGGCCGTCAACCTCTGGCTGGCGCCCATCCACGCCGCCCGCCTGGATATGACCAGGCACCGGGAGTACTCGGTCTCCACCGCCACTACCGACCTTATCGCCTCCCTGCCCGAACCGCTGCTGATCCGTGGGTATTTCAGCGCCAAGACCCATCCCCTGCTGGCGCCGCTAGTGCCCCGCATCCGCGACCTCATGGCGGAGTATCGCATCGCCTCGGGCGGCCGGGTCAATGTCGAGTTCGTGGACCCGCACGACAATCCGGAACTCGAGGGTGAGGCCAACCAGCTCTATGGTATCAAGCCCTTGCCCTTCCAGGTGGAGGGACGTTATGAGTCCTCGGTGGTCAGCTCCTATTTTCATATCCTGATCAAGTACGGCGACCAGCACATGGTGCTCGGTTTCGACGACCTGGTCGAGATCGAACGCCGCGAGGTCGGCCAGCTCGACGTCCGCCTCCGCAACCTGGAGTACGACCTGACCCGATCGATCAAAAAGGTGGCCTCCGGCTTCCAGAATCTGGCCGCTGTGGGCGTCTGGCTGCCCCCACCCCAGGAGCAGCAGATGTACCAGCCGACCCAGTCAGAGGCCGCAGTTGACAGCTATCGCCTGTTCCAGGAGGTTCTGGCGAACAGTTATAACGTGGAGCATGTGGAGTTGGCGAGCGGCGATGCGCCCGGCCAGATGGACGTGCTGCTGGTGGTCGCCCCCCACAACATGAGCGACCGGGAGCGGCTCGCCGTGGACCAGTATCTCATGCGCGGCGGCGCCGTGGTCGCCCTGGCCGGCAACGCACTTCTGGACATCGCGCCCGGCTCCCAGACCCTGGAGATCAAAAAGGCGGAAGATGGCATGGCGGAAATGCTGGCCCACTATGGCATCACGGTGGGCAACACCCTGGTGGCCGATCCGCGCAATGAACCCTTTCCCATCCCGGTAAGCCGGGATGTCGGCGGGTTCATGGTCGAGGAGATCCAGCAGATGGCCTATCCCTTTTTCGTGGACGTGCGGCCGGACGCCATGGATCGAAGCAATCCCATGGTCGCCAACCTGGCGGCCGTCACCATGAACTGGGCCAGCCCGCTGGAGATCGACCAGGCCAAAAACAGGGGCCGCGAGGTTTCGATCCTGTTGCGCTCCAGCCCCGCTTCCTGGCTTCATGAAGGTGCTTCCATTCAGCCGGACTTTGACAGCTTTCCGGAACTGGGCTTTCCAGTTGCCGCCGAGCGCGCGTCCAGGCCGCTGGCCGTTGCCGTGCAGGGTGTTTTCCCCAGCTATTTTGCCGAGCGGCCCGACCCGCGCCAGGAAAAGGCCAAGGACGCCCATGGGCTGCCGCCCCTGCCCATTCTCGGGCACTCCGCGGAAACCGCCCGGCTGGTGGTGGTGGGCTCGGCCGAGTTTCTCAACGACCTCATCCTCACCATGAGCCGCTCCATGGGCCAGGACCGTTATCTGAACAGCCTGGAATTCCTGCAAAACGCCATCGACTGGTGCATTGAGGACGAGGGGTTGCTCGCCATCCGATCGCGCGGCGCCCATGCCCGGCTGCTCAAACCGATGAGCCGCGGGCAGCAGCTCTTTATCGAATGGCTCAATTACGGCCTGGCCCTGTCAGCCCTGGTGGTGGTGCGTGTTTATGGCTCCTGGCGCAGGAAAAACGAGGCGCCGATGGAGCTGGACCAGGTTTCGTCCTAGGGGGATCCATGGGGAAGAGCGTATCTGGCCGCCGTATTATACTACTCTGCCTGCTGCTTGCCGTGCAGATCGGTCTCGTCGTCTTCATGTTCCGGCCGGAGGAAAAGGCATCCCTTGGCCTTGGCCCGCTCCTCCGGGATTTCAAGGTCGAGCAGGTGACCGGGGTGACCATTACCGACGAGCAGGGACCATCAATCTCCCTGGTGAAGGTTGCGGACAACTGGGTGATCGGCCCGGTGACCGCCGGGCGGCCGGCTTTGCCTGCCGACGGCGAGAAGCTTGCCACCCTACTTACCAAGTTGTCCGGTTTGCAACGGGACCGGCTGGTGACTCGCACCCCGGCCAGTCACAGCCGGCTCAAGGTGGGCCAGCTCTTCGCGCGCCGCCTTACCCTTGCCACCGCCCAGGGCGATACCACCATCCTGCTCGGCTCCGCGCCCAACTACAAGAATATCCACGTTCGCCTTGAACCGGAGAACGAGGTGTACCTCGCCCAGAACCTCTCCACCTTGGAGGCGCCGGTCGAGAGGTCGGCCTGGTGGCGCGCCGACTATGTCAAAGTGGACCCGGCCACCCTAACAGCGTTGACTCTGCATAACCCCAGGGGCTCGGTCAACCTGAGCAAGGATGCGACTGGCGCCTGGCGCCTGGCCGGGCAGCCGGCCGACCGCCAACCGGCCGCCGAGGCTTTGCCACCCTTCCTTGCCGACCTTTGCACCCTGACCATCCTGCAATACCATGAGGAGACGGCCCGGCCGACCTGGGATAAACCGCTCGCCACCCTGACGCTCACCACGGCCAAGGAGTCCATCACCCTGGAGGTGGGGCCCAAGGACAAGGCCAAGGACGAGTATCCGGTGAAGTCCAGCGCGTCACCACTGGTCGCCACGGCGGCCCCCTTTGCTGTCAAGGATATACTGGGCCATCAGGTCGGCGATCTACTGCGGGCCAGGACCTCGCCTCGGCCCGCGCCAGCCCCTGCCAGGTAGTATCTGCCTGCCCTGGATTGTAGGAATATTGAAGAACTTCTTGTTTTCTCTTGACAAAACATCTTTTTAACACCTTATTACAATCTGTAGTTAATCCTGTCTTGCTCCACCCGGCAGTTCGGCTCTTGCTCCCTTGACGAGGCGACATGGGCGTTCAGCACCTCCATACTCTTCCTGTCCAGGACAACCAGCATTTTGCAAGGAGGCATTCATGCGCCGAATCGTGGTGGTGAATCAGAAGGGCGGCTGCGGCAAGACGACTACGGCCATCAACCTCGCCAGCGGTCTCGCCCTTCAGGGCAGAAGGGTTCTGTTATTGGACCTCGATCCCCAAGGCCATGCCGGCCTGGGCCTGGGGTTGCATACCGACACCATTGCCGACACCATCCATGAGGTGCTGACCGGCGACGTCTCTGTGGCGCGGGCCATTGTCCATCTTCGGGAAAATCTTGATATCGTGCCCAGCAATGTGGTGCTGAGCGGTTTTGAGCAGCGGCTGGCCGGTGTGCCGCAACGTGAATATGTGCTCGCCCGCTGCCTGCTCCCCCTGCAGAACGACTACGACTATCTTATCATCGACTGCTCGCCGAGCCTTGGTCTGCTCACCTTCAACGCCCTGATCTGCGCCGACGAAGCCATCATCCCGGTGGATTGCAGCGCCTTTTCCCTCCAGGCGTTACGCAAACTGTTCGAGACCATGGCCCTGATCCAGGAGCAGACCGGCCATGTCCTGGCCAGCGTTATTCTTCCCACCAACATCGATCTGCGCACCACCTTTGGCCGCGACACGGTGGCGACCCTTACGAGAACCTTTCCGACCCAGTGCCTGCCGACCTGTATCCGCACCAGCACCCGTCTGCGGGAGGCCACTCAGCAGGGCAAGGCGATCGTGGATTTCGACCGCCACTGCGCAGCGGCCCAGGATTACGGCCTGCTCACCGGTGCGGTGCTCAAAAAGGAAGCGCGGCTCCAGTCGAAAAAATCCCGCAAGAAGCTCTTCACCCTGGCCGCGGCTGGCACCAAGTCGGTGCAGATCGCCGGCGACTTCAACGGCTGGCGGCCAGAACCGTTACGCTTGCAAGAGTGCCCCGAGGGCCAGGTATGGCGGAAGAGCGTTGCCCTGGTGCCTGGCTCCTATCAATACAAATATCTCGTGGATGGGCAATGGCTGCCCGACCCGGCCAACGCCACCACGGTGGAGAATTCCTTTGGCAGCATCAACTCGCTGATTACGGTTTAGGAAGGTTGTTGTCATGAGTGTTTCCAGCCCGGCAGCACGGAGCGTACGCGACATCTCTCATCTTTTTCTGAGCTGCGTCGGACCGCCGGACCTTGCCCATTCGCCCCAGGCCGCCGTGACGACACCCGCGGTCGCGGCCGCGTCTCAGGAGAACCGCGGTTGGCTCGTCGTGGATCAGGACCGGATTGTCCGCCAGATTAACCCCATGGCCAGGCAGTTTCTGAACCTGCTGCAGGAAGAGCCCGTGGGCCAGGTCTTCGAACTTTATGTCGCCCCGGACACCGTTCAGCACATCAGCATCCAACGGCATAACGGCCAGGCCGGCATCGGCCGGATGACGGTGAGCGTCCAGGACGTTACCGCCGCCCCCCTCCTCTTTATCTCGATTCAGGACATCACCACTATATAGTTGCGCGGAAG
>DYDL01000308.1 GCA_020717925.1 Desulfocapsa sp. | reverse complement strand
CTCGATCAGCTTGTCCTCGGCAAACTGCCGCTGGTCGCCGGTGAATTCCAGGCGTTGCCCGGCCTGATCGAGCATCAACTTGCGCAGGTAAAAAACCGTACTGACCTGGCTCTCCTCCACCCGGCTGGCCAGGGCGTACCAGGCCTTGGCCGCGTTGGGATAGGACTCTGGCGCATAGAAGGCCAGGAACTCGTTGAACTGGCTCCTGGCCGTGGCTGGCGAATAAGTGGTGGCCAGGCTTGTCATTCTCCTGGCCAGGTCGCGGATGTACTGGTCCGACGGCTTGCCTTCCACGAACTCAATGGTGCCGGTGAGCCGGGGCGGTATCAAGATTACCCGCTGGTTCTTGACCGCCCGGTTCACCTGAAAAGAGTTCACCACCACGGCCAGGGCCAGGACAACGACCACGAACTTCAGCAAACGGTTCTCACTGAACAGGTTGCTGGACTTTTGCAGAAAGACCTTGGTGCGCATGGCTATTCGCTGAACTCCTTGTCAAAGTAGCCGGGGTAGTTACGCATCTGGATCAGCCCCGCCATGTAGAGCAGATGGCAGAGAAAGCCGCGCGGTCGCTGCCGTTTGATCCGGCTGTAAACGTATGGCCCGACGAGGAGCAGTATCCAGCAGACCGTGCCGTACAGCAGGGCCATGACCAGGAAGAAGAAAACCAGGGCCAGTTCGTCGCTCTCGTACCAGAGGATCTGGAACGGGGCAGACAGGTACTGGGGGAAGTCCTGCTTGAGGTCGTCGGACATTCTGGTCATCCCCACTCAGTTGATCAAGGCGCCCAGAGAGGTCACGACGCTGTCCGCCTTCAGGAGAAAGGCGCCGCCCAGAACGGTGGCGGCGGCCGGCAGCAGCATCTGGCGGATGGCCATGACCGCTGCCGCCACCATGGAGCCGACGCCGGCCGCAAAGCCGATGGGGCCTTTCAGTATCTGGTTGACTCCGACATCGTAGATGTCAAAGGCAAAGGTACCGGGTGCCGGCGCGGCCAGGGCATGAGCCACCCTGGGCGAGGCCAGGATACAGGCCGCGCCGAAAGCCGCCAGGGCGACGATCTCCTTTTTGTGTTTGAACCCCATGGGGAAAAGGGTTGCCATCAGTTTGCCGCGAGTTTCTGGTTGTGTTTTCATGGTGTGCTCCTTGGTTGTTTGAAGGTTCCGGACCCTGCTGGTCCGGGGTTGTGGTGCAATAAGCTGTCGATTTGCTCGGCATTGAAACCGGCCACTCCCTTGCCGTTGACGAAGTAGCGCGGGGTCGAGCTGACCCGCAGCCCAGCCGCGATCTGGCGGTGCTCGCCCAGCAGACCGTTGGGTGTAAACTCGGGCAGGGGCGTTTTGTCATAGTCACCCCGCATCACCTGCTCATAGGCCTTGGCCTGATCGGCGGAGGCCAGGATGAACTCCGCCTTGCGGGCAGCGGTGGGATGCAGATGGTCCAGGGGTAGGAAGAAAACGTAGCGGGTAATGCCCTGTTTGCTGGCAAAATACTCGGAACCCTTGCGGCAATAGGGGCAATCCGGGTCGGTGATCTCGATGACCGTGTCCGGGCCGCCGCCGATCTTGACCGCTTTGTCTAGGGGCAGAGCGGCAAGGACTTGGGCTACTCGCTCCCCTTGCCGTTCTGCCGTGATGTTCTTGCCCTCCTTGCTCCAGATCTCACCGAAAACCAGGTGACCGCTCGCCGGAGCGAAGTAGAGCGTGTTTTTCTCTGACACCACCTCGCAAAGTCCGGCAATCGGCGACGGGTTGAGTTCGGTAAAGGCGAAGTTGGGATAAGCCTTGTGCAAGGCGGACTTCGCTTCCTCGCCACATGCCCCGGCCATCACCTGGGAAGTTCCGGCAAGAAGGATGACAACGGACAAGAACATCACTTTTTTCATGGCTCACTCCTGTTTGGCCGGAAAGAGAAGCTGATCTCCTCCCGGCGATTGATCGTGCTCATGGAATTTCCGGTCACCATGGTCATGCGTTGCCCTTTGCTTTATATTTCTCGACCCTGTGACCCTTTTGACCCACTTTTTTTTGATTTGCCTAACATAGCCAAAATCATCTTGGCCTTTTTTGGTAAGAGGCCAATAAATGCTGTTTCTTACTTATTCGTTCGCGCGATGTAAGAGAGAATCCCGCTCAATTTCTTCCCGATTTTTTTGTCGATGCCGGGCTACCTGCACCCGGTTTCTGATCGTGTTCAGGTGTTGTTTCTGTCTCTTGTTCAGCCGAAAGCCGAAGGTGATCTCGATCTCTTCCACCAGTTTGCGCATCGGCAATTTCCGGCCCGGTGGCTGGTTCCTATACCGGCTGTAGGCGTAGCGTTCCCATTTACTGGCCAGATCAACGGTCCTGACGAAGCTGAGCCTGGCCTTCATCGACAGCTTGAGCAGTTGCGGCCGTACTACTTCCTTGCGGCCCCAGAGTTGTTCCAGAAAATGCAGACAGGCCAGGTTTTCCTCTGAAAGCTGGTCCAGGATGATCCCTTCACGCTGGAGG
>DYDL01000307.1 GCA_020717925.1 Desulfocapsa sp. | reverse complement strand
CCTCCGCGTCGGCAACAAGAAGCTGGCGTTCGACGGCAAGACCGAGACGTTTCCCGGTTCGCCGGAAGCCAACAAGTTCCTCAAGCGCGCCAGCTACCGCGAGCCGTGGGTGGTGCCGGACAAGGTGTAGCGGTCGCGCTCGCGTTTCCGACCCGTTTCGGAACGCTTACGCGTTCCGCTACGGCGGGAAAGAGCCTCGTCAGGCCACCTGCGCGAAGAGCGAGGAATGGTCGGAGATCTCGGCGAGGAATTTGTCGCGCGCGGGGCCGGTGAGTTGGTTCCAGCCGCGGACGCGGACTTGGAACGGTTTGCCGTCGCGTTTGCCCAGCTCGGTGAAGTTGAGTGGTTGGCTCGCCAGCACGTGATCGAGCGCGGAGGTCTTGTTGCCGCTGCCGTGCCACGTGGCGTCGAATTCCTTCGCCAGCGGCTTCATGTTCATCATCTCCGCGAACGCGCCGAGAGCGGCGACCTCCTCCTCGCCGCTGACGCGCCGGTCCTTTTTCACGGTGCCAGGATAGAGGAGGCCCATCGTGTTGAGGTCGCCGAGGACGATCAGGTTGCCCTTGCCCGGGCCGCCGGCAATTCCGTCTATCGCCGCCTTCATCTTTCCGATCTTGGCGAACATCTCCGCGCGGTTGCCGAACGCGGGCGCGTCGGGGCCGCTGTCGGTGTGCAGGTAGAGCAGGTTGTAGTAGGCGCCTTGCAGCCGCACGCTCAGGAGCGCGCCGGGCCGCAGCGCCGGATTGTAAGCTTTGAACTCGCGCTTCTGGGTAAACACGGCTTGCTCGAATTTGCCGCGCCGCCAGCCGAGGAGAATCTCCTGCACCTCCGGGCCGTCGGTCACGGCAAAGTCGTAGTCGGGGAAATGGTCGCGCATGAGCGCCAGCACATCGGCGTTCTCCACCTCCAGCAGGCCGAAGATGTCCGGGTTCTGCGGCTTGATGTGAGCGGCGACGCGCTTGAGCCGGTCCGCGCCGCCTTTGAAATGCTCGACGTTCCACGACAGAAATGAAAACTTCGCTCTCATGGTGGGTTGCTCCTGGGATGGTTGTTCGACGGCGATTTGTTCACGGGCAACAGCGGTGTCATCCAGGCGAAAAGCGCCTGGGCGAAAACCTCGTTCCCGGCCTCGTTGAAATGCCCGTCCCGCGCCCATCGCGTCGGGATTCCGCCAGCGTCCGACTTCAAGAGGTCCTCGTAGAGCGGCACATATCCAAAACCGTTCTTGCTGCATGCCTCTTTCAAAAGCGCGGATATAATTTCATCATCAGCAAAATACCGCGCTGCATCCACAATGACCAAACGGCTGCCCGCACGGGCCACCTTTCGGCCAAGCTCTTCAATGATCTTCCGGTTGATGGTGACCATTGTGTCGTCTGCGTTCGAATCTGTCGGCGGCAGTGGACCGGCCGGCCGGGGCTTGCGCCCCAACCACGGGAACAGGCTTGCAAGCTGTTCCTTGAACTGCCTTGCGTAATAAAAAGTAATCACTTGCTTTTTCCGACGGGTTCTCTGTCCAGAAAACGCCGTGTTGATCAGATGTTCCTGCGTTTTGACAAACTCATTGAAATCTCTTGCCGGCTCCCGCACCAGTTCATCGTTTTCCAATCGAAATGTCGGTCTGATCCACAGTTTCTTCTTCTTGCTCGCGCGGAATCCTCCATATTCCTGTTTCAATACGCTTCTTCTCATATGAAACTTGGCCACCAGGATCGCGACGTAATCGGGTTGATAGTCCTTGGCGTATTGCTCCCAAGCCAGCAGGTATTGCCCCACGCCATGTCCTGAGATCCCGAAATTAAGCACTTCCCATCGCGGCGCCTGTCCCGGGTTCTGATGCGAGGAGTCATTCAAGCGCTGCTCCAGGAGCTGGCCGGCTGTCTTTTCAAAAGGCACCTGAACCGCCTCGACAAAAGAATCTCCAAGAAGCGCCACCCGCTTTACCCCGTCGGGCTTGGCGGGGTCCCGCGGCTTGTCCCGGAAACCTTGCGGGTTGGTTTCAACAACCACGCTGAACTCGGAGGCAAACCAGTGGCTGCCCGTCCAAGTCCAACGAAGCCCCGGGACTTGTTTCCATCCGACGACCTTGTCCGGCTGCAAGAACATCACTTCATACGAAGGACGCACCAAGGCGATGGCTTGGAGGGCCGCCTCAAGAAAGAGCCACAGGACCAGCAGGACGAAGACGTTCACCACGACAATCTTGAAGAGCTTGCCTGCCATTAAGAGACTCTCCGTTCCACCACTCGTTTTCCATCCATCGCTGCGGAGCCGCGGCAAACAGGGCCACGGGCGCGATGATCGGCGCGAAACTTCACTCCGCCCCGTAGCTCTTGCGATACTTGACCTTTTCCTCCTTGGCGTCGCCGTGCGCGGCGGGCGCTTCGGGTTTCGGCGCCGGCGTGGCTGGCTGTGGGGCGGGTTGTGCGGCCGGCGGCGGCTCCGCGGCGGCGGCGGGCGGCGCC